>DATEMI010000064.1:0-5474 GCA_035275665.1 Terriglobales bacterium
CTTTGGGACGTTTGTACAGATCGCAGTTGACGAAGTTGTGAATCACCTCGATCGGCTTGCGGACGGCGAACTCCTGGATGGTTCGTTCGCGCAGGTAGTCGGAAATCGCGGTAACGCCATCGCTCTCCTCGATCGAGAACCTAGTAACCGGCAAGTAAGAAGGGTCTTGCCCAACGAGGGTAATGTCGGTTCCGTGCAGTGTGGTCACATAAGGCAAATGCCGAGGGAAAGTTGCTTTTGCAAGCATCTGCCGCGCCAGCATTGCGCTCACCGAATGGGGAATTGCATAGTGCACGTGCAGCAAATCGAGGTCGTAGATCTCGGCGACTTCGGCCATTCGTGTCGCAAGAGCTAAATCGTACGGCGGGTACTCGAACAGCGGATATTGCGAGACCGTCACCTCGTGATAGCGAATGTTGTCGTGAGGCGCCGTAAGACGAAACGGTTGCGAGTAGGAGATGAAATGAACCTCGTGCCCGCGATTGGCAAGCTCGATGCCGAGCTCGGTCGCGACCACTCCACTGCCGCCGTAGGTGGGATAGCACGTGATTCCTATTTTCATTTGCTGGAGCAGGATACCGGAATTGGATGTATGTGCCTGATTTTCGCTGCAGGAAATCTGATTCGGAACTGGATCTGAGCAGCCTCTTCTTACGTCCTCCTGCGAAACAAATCCGCGTGAAAATCTTGGCGCGCTTCGGCACACGCCCACTCTGCGAAAAATACAACTAACGCTACTTACCTTCGCATCGACAAAGAAGTGCACCCAAATCAAAGCGACAGAGGAAAAGAACCTCTCAACATTGCCATTGTGGGATCGGGTTACGTTGGGCTTGTGGCAGGCGCTTGCTTCGCCGAAATCGGACATCGAGTCATTCTGGTTGATAGTGACGAGAAAAAGATCGCCGCGCTCCGGAATGGGAAGGTTCCGATCCACGAAGAGTTCCTGCCGGAGCTCATCACCAGACATTCCGGTACGAGGCTCTCATTCGCCCAGGATTTAGGCCCGGCAGTTCGTGCCTCTGATGCGATTTTCATCGCGGTTGGTACGCCTCCAACTGAAGACGGCGATGCAGATCTCTCTTACGTCGAGCAGGTCGCATGCGAGATCGCCGGCGCGATCGATGGCTACAAAGTTGTCGTCGAGAAGAGCACGGTGCCCGTATACACGAACGAGTGGATTCGCCGAGCGATGATCCTGAATGGTGCGCCGGAGGAGATGTTCAGCGTTGTGTCGAATCCGGAGTTCTTGCGTGAAGGAACTGCGGTGACTGACTTTCTGTATCCGGACCGGATCGTTATCGGCGCCGACAGCGAGCGTGCGGCTCAGGTGCTGCGGCGAATTTACGAACCGCTTACCTCAGGCCGTTACTACGCCGACAAGCTGGCGATTCCTCCTCCGGCGAAAGCTAATGTTCCCGCACGGCTGATATTGACCAGCGCAAAAAGCGCTGAACTCATCAAACACGCTTCGAATGCTTTTTTGGCGATGAAAATTTCATTCGTGAATGCAGTGGCGAACATCTGCGAGCAGGTCGGAGCCGATGTCGCGCAGGTGACTGAAGGTATCGGCACTGACTCGCGCATTGGAGCAAGATTCCTGCGTCCTGGGATCGGATACGGCGGTTCGTGCTTCCCCAAAGATGTCTCCGCATTTCAGGCAGTGGCGGCCGAGGCTGGATATGAGTTTCACCTGCTCGAAGAAGTACGTGCAATCAATCAGCACCAGCGCAAACGCTTTATGCGAAAAGTGCGCCGTGCGCTATGGAATCTCAGAGGCAAGAACCTCGGTGTCCTTGGGCTGGCCTTCAAAGGTGGAACCGACGATATTCGAGAGTCGCCTGCGATTGCGATTATCGAGGGTCTTCTCCATGAAGGGTGCCGCATCTCGGTTTACGATCCAGCAGCGGTTGCGCAGGCGAAAGCAGTGCTCACCTCATCATCAATTCGCTTTGCCGAAGATGCGTACGATGCGGCACATAATGCTGACGCGCTCCTCATCCTTACGGACTGGGAGGAGTTCGCGAACCTTGATTTAAAGCGTTTGCGCAAAGAGCTGCGCCATCCCGTCATTGTGGATGGACGGAACCTCTACCGTCCTGAGCAGATGGCAACAGCCGGGTTGATGTACTCCAGTGTCGGAAGGCCGGACGCAATGCCGATCAACGCTGTCATTACAGGCGTGAAGCGGGTCGCATAGCTCTTGATTGTCGTCCGAACGCGCTCACGCGCAGCTTGCCTGAGCAGGAGTGAGGAATCGCTATACATCTGTAGGACGAGAGGACAAGGAACTCGGAAGCTCAAAGAGATTCCCATCGCCACATGTCAGGCGGTGCAAATGATAACGGGGGGGCGACTATGCTGCCGAAGGCTCCGGATCGTCGTCATCGGAATTGCCCAGCAGCTTATCCGCGAGTTCCAGCCACCGATTGATACGAGCGCCTTCGTGGTTCTCGTGCTCGTCCCTGGTGAGCATGTTCCTGGTTACGAAACGAGGATTCCTCTCGCGCTCCGTATGATCTTTCCACCATCTTCTGGCCATCGTTCTTTCCTGGGCCGTGGCAGCTTAGGGGAGAGTGCACGGCAAACATGAGATATAGATGCCGATTATTCTGGTCAGAGTTGCACGTAACAGCATTGTTATCAGGAGTTTGAGAAGGCTGACCGTCTCCGCGACTCACTTGAAAACGAAGGACATAACCACATTTGCCTGCCGCATCGGAACGAGAAAACCGGATGTCAAGAATGCCTGCTCTGAAAGGCGCAAAAACAAGAAGACAAAGCGCAGCAGCGCGCGCAAAAAAGGAGGCGAGCGAAAAACGAGCGCCAGCCGCAGAAGGACTCGTTCGCATCGCGAACCTGCGCTCGAAACCGGCTACCAAACTCCCTTATCGCTGCCTGTGATCTTGTAAGCAACCGCGGCAGCGGAGGCGAGGTACGGCAGCAATCCGAGACGGAACGTTCCGGGGACATCTCCGCGCATGGCCGCATGTGTGACTTGGTGGGTATACAGCGCAGCCCCGTGCGGAAGCACTGGAACGCGAAGGAAGCGTGCGCGAGCCTTGATTTCGTTTCCCCCGAATCGCGCGGCCGTGACAACGAAATTGGGCAGTGCCAGCGGAATGCCCCGATATTGCTTCACGTGGTCCGATACGACCGCTAGATATGTCGCGATCCCGGGCCAGATGCCTGCAGCTTCGGTCGAGCGCTTCAACTCTTCAAAGTTCAACTCGCCCGATTCAACAATTGCCGCAGAGTTCACGATGTCGCAAACACGAAAGTAGAAGTGCCGGTACATGCGCTGCAAAGTCGCCACGACAATGCGCTCTTCGGGCGCGGGCACGTTGTAAGTCTTGTCCTCGACAACTTTGAGCACTCGCCGTGTCACGAAACGCCGCGCGAGCTGCGTGTGCTCGCCCGTTTGTCCCAAGCGCTGGACGTGAATCTCAACCGATTCCTTCAGACCAGGCACTGCGAAATTCCATTTGTTTGCAAGGCGATCGCCCCAGCTTCGCGGCTCGATGTGCGCGTTAAACTTGCTGGTCATCACGTTGCAAATCGATTTCTCATCGGCGGTGCTGTAGAGATCGAGATCGTTGCCCAGATCGGGATAATGATCCAGCGACTTCATCACCGTCGTCGGGCAATTCGCTGCTTCCAGCTCATTACAAATCTCCTGGAGATAAACCAGCGCAGTCGAGATCCGCTTATGTTCTTTCTCCAGTTCGCCGGCAGCCCAGCCGGCCAGACGGGTGTTTCCATTGCGCGTTGCGAAGTCGAGGACAGTATTGAACCCGCGTACGATTACGTGGTGAGAGTCGGCCAAAGAGAGGAATTCGGCGCGTTCCTGGGGAGTAAACGACTCGACCAAATCGGTAGCCCGTGCGCCCTGAATCGGGTTGAGCGTAAGGGTGAAAAGTGCGTTCAGGTACTCAGCTTCTCGGTTGATCTTCGTGGCCATCGGGCGCGCAACACCTCGCTGTAATGATTTCGAAATGTAGGATGTGTGCTGCTGGATTGTGGTTGGACGGCGAAAAGCAGCTTCCAGCTGCTAAGCTGCTCAGCCCCCAAGCTCCTCAGATCAAAGAACTGATTCGTATAATCGAGCTTCTTCTTCTCATTCCAGCGCTGAGGCTCAGCAGCTTAGGAGCTCAGCAGCTTAGGAGCTTCTTTTGGCTTACAAAGACCTGCGTGACTGGATCTCGGCTCTCGACCGTGCCGGAGAGTTGAAGCGGATCCGCGTCGAGTCTAATCCCATCCTGGAAGTCACCGAGATCGCCGACCGCGTTTCCAAGTCTAAAGGCCCGAAGCCTGGCGGCCCAGCACTCCTGTTTGAAACCCTTGCCGGACACCCGGGTTCGAAGCTGTTGATCAATCAATTCGGCTCCGAGCGGCGAATGCAGATGGCGCTCGGAGTGGATTCGCTCGACGACATCGCAGGACGCATCCGCGAACTGCTGAATCTAAAGTCTCCGGAAGGTTTCCTGGAAAAACTCAAAATGCTGCCCATGTTGGCGGATATGGGCAAGTTTTTCCCCAAGCTGGTCCCAAAAGGTCCATGTAAAGAGGTGATCAAACGGGACAGCTTCTCTCTCCTCGATTTTCCCATTTTGAAATGTTGGCCTCAGGATGGCGGACGCTTCATCACTCTTCCGTGTGTCATCACGCGCGATCCGCGGACGGGCAAGCGCAACGTCGGCATGTACCGCATGCAGGTCTATGACGAGCGCACTACGGGCATGCACTGGCAGCGGCAGAAAGTCGCAGCCGAGCACTATAGGGAACGGCTTCGCATGGGCGCTGCAGGATCTAGCGGTTCGGAAACAAGCAGTGCGGTGGACATCATGGCGCGCTCTTCCGGCGGCAGCATGCTGGCCGAAGGAGATCGCCCGTCGGGAAAAATGGATGTTGCCGTTGCCATCGGCACCGATCCTGCGCTCACGTTCTCTGCGATCGTGCCCGCTCCACCCGATGTTGAGGAATTCATCATTGCAGGCTTTCTACGTCAGCAGCCGGTCGAGTTAGTGAAATGCGAGACCGTCGATCTTGAGGTCCCAGCTAATGCGGAGATCGTTCTTGAAGGTTATGTACAGCTAGACGAGTTGCGTCCGGAAGGCCCATTCGGAGACCACACCGGCTTCTACACACTCGAAGATGATTACCCGGTCTTCCACGTCACCTGCATCACGCATCGCAAAGACCCCATCTATGCCACGACAATCGTGGGCAAGCCTCCCATGGAAGACGCATGGATGGGGAAGGCCGTCGAACGAATCTTCCTTCCTTTAATGAAACTCACGATTCCCGAGATCGTTGATGTAAATCTGCCAGTCGAAGGCGTCTTTCACAACCTGATGATCGTCTCCATTCGCAAGAGCTATCCTGGCCAGGCGCGAAAAGTCATGAACGCCATCTGGTCGCTCGGCCAGGCTATGTTCACCAAATGCGTCATCGTGGTGGATGAAGACTGCGAT
>DATEMI010000065.1:0-5151 GCA_035275665.1 Terriglobales bacterium
GTGGCAAGCAGGAGCCCATCGCCGGCACGACAGAGATCAGCGAGCTTTTCCATGTGCCACGCGTGATCCTGTTGAACATGCACTTGCCCTTCCGTTGCGAGCAGGTGAAAAGGCGCAAGCTTCAGGTCATTGACGGACTCAACTTGCCAGCAGTAGCGGCGATACGAGTCTACGTAACGATTCGCGGCTTCGAGACGCTGCTTGTATCGCTCGATTAAAGGTAGAGCCTCGCCATTCTTAGATACGAGCTGCTCAAGCGACGCGACAGTTTCCGATAATGACGCCTGAGCGGCCGCCCCTACAGCGGCATATTGCTGTCGCAACAATTCTTGCGCCTTGGCGGACCACGGCATCAACTCTGCATCGAGGCAAATCCAATCGCTCTTGAATTGTTCCCAGAACCCCGCCGCACCCACAGCGCCGCACACCTTTTGCAGGAACTCCCTCTCAATCTTCGGATCGTCGAAGAATCGTCGGCCTGTTCGCGTATAGCAGATGCCAATGCCCTCCCCGACTACACCGAAGCGTCGCCGCGCAGCGTCTTCATCGCGACATACAATGACGACAGCGCGAGAGCCCATGTGCTTTTCCTCGCAAACTACGCGCGGCACTCCCTCCCGACGGAAATATCCGAAAGCCTCCGCTGGATATTCGAGGAGTCCGGGCTGCGAGGTCGTTTCCGTGGGCGACATCGTGGGCGGGAGATAGATGAGCCATTTCGGATTCGCAGCGAATCGGCTCATGACTTCCAGCGCCGCCAACGCGTTCTCTTCTCTCACAGTCACATTGTGGTGGAGACGCGTCGTGACAATGCGTTTCCCGATTACGTCGTCGATATCCAGCAAGTCGTCGTGAATCTGCTGAGAAGTGAGCGCAGGGGCAGGGTCTGCCGACGCGGCAAGGGGTCGGGCCGGCTGCGCATACGTAACCCGCGCTGGCACGGATACGAGTTCCTTCTCCGGATAGCGCAATGCAGTCAGACTTCCGCCAAACACACAACCTGTATCGATGTTTATCGTTCGATTTAACCAGTCAGGTTGTGGCACTGGCGTATGACCATAGACAACCATTGCTCTACCGCGATATTCAGCCGCCCAGTTGTAGCGGACTGGTAGACCAAATTCATCTGTCTCACCCGTGGTTTCGCCGTACAGAGCAAACTCGCGCACTTTGCCCGAACCACGACCCTGCATTTCTTCTCTCATTCCGGCGTGGGCAACGACCAGTTTCCCGTCATCCAGAACGTAGTGGCTAACGAGATCGTCTATGAATTCCATCGCCTTGCCACGGAATTCCGGCGTTTCCTTATCGAGCTGCCCTAGCGAATCAGCGAGACCGTGCGTGATTTGCACGTCCTTCCCGCGTAATTTCCGCATCAGCTTGATATCGTGATTGCCCGGAACACACAACGCCGTGCCCGCCTCGACCATGTTCATTGCTAGGCGGAGCACGTCGGGAATCTTCGGACCACGATCCACCAAGTCGCCGAGGAAAACTGCCTTGCGGCCTTCTGGCGGCTTGACCGAATACTTTGGCGATGCGTCGCCGTTAGCTTGTGCCTCTACGGAATAGCCAAGCTGCTTAAGCAGATCGAGAAGTTCGTCGAAGCAGCCATGTACATCGCCGATGATGTCAAAGGGTCCATGTTCATGTTTCAGGTTGTTCCAAAGTGGCTCGCGGACGATCTCTGCAGCGTCAATCTCCTCGGGCGACCGAAGGATATGCACGTGCCTGAAGCCTTCTCGTTCAAGTAGGCGAAGTGCGTTACGCAACTGGCGGCTCTGTTGCCGAATGACGTGCGGCCCAAAATCGCGGTCAGGCCTATCGCGATTCCGCTCTTGGCATAGCTTCTCTGGCAGATCGAACACAATCGCGGCTGGAATGCAATGAAACTGCCGCGCCAGGGCAACGATTGGCTTCCGTGCTTCGGGCTGAACGTTGGTGGCGTCGATTACGACCGGCTTTCCAGCCGCAAGCCGTTTGGCTGCGATGAAGTGAAGAACTTCAAAAGCATCGTTAGTCGCTGCCTGACTATTTTCATCGTCAGAAACAAGTCCACGGCAGAAGTCAGAAGACAGCACTTCCGTTGCCCGAAAGTGCTTTCGCGCAAACGTCGACTTGCCCGACCCGGAAGGGCCCACAAGAGCGACAACTGCGAGTTCTGGAATCGTCAGTTTCATTGACGAACAAAAATCCCCATTGTGTAGGACTGCCAAGCGTCGGGTCTTCAGGTCCGATTGGCAAGAAACGAACGGAATAGCCAAATCGGTCAGCTATGCTGCCTGCCCACGATTGAAATTCATTTCGCGTCCACTCGAAACGATGATCCTTGTGCCGCATCTTGCCGGCCGGTAAGGTTTCAAACTTGACGTTGTACTCGACATTTGGCGTCGTCACGATGATTGTCTGAGGACGGGCGAATTCAAAGAGAACACGCTCGAACACCGCTAGACGCGGCGGGTCTTGGTGCTCAATCACCTCCACCACTGTTGCAGCGTCGTAGCCCGCGAGCCGCTTGTCCCGATAAGTCAACGATCCATGAATTAGCCGGATACGCTCCTTCTGCATTCTGGGCAAATCCTCAAGCCGCAGCTTTTGTGATGCGATTTCTAAGGCACGATGCGAGACATCCATGCCGACGATCTCTTCAAATGTCTTGTCCCTTAGAAGTTCCCGGAGAAGCCGGCCCTCCCCACATCCGAGGTCGAGAATGCGTTTGGCTCCGCTACCTCGAAGAGCGGCGATAACGGAACCGGTCCGTTGTTCGGCCAGGCTGATCGGTTTTTCAATCGCTTCTTCCTCGTGGGCGTGAGTTTCCGCCAATTCATCCGCTGCTGGCTCTTCGTCGCCAATAAGCCTACTCAATGCTTCACGGGCGAGCCGCCTTTGATGTTTCAAGTAGCGATTGGTAATGAGCTCTCGTTCAGGATGTTCACGCAACCAGCCTTCGCCATGCCGCAGTAGCTTTTCGACTTCTGCGTCGCCGACCCAATAGTGCTTGTCATCATCGAGCACCGGGATAAGCACATAGAGGTGCGTCAGTAGATCGCTTAACCGAATTGTGGACTTAAGCGTGACGGTGAAGTACGCGCTTTCTCCCCAATTAGGAAATTGTGAATCGAGCGAGTGTCGAGTTGCCGCAACCTCATAGCCCAGCGGTTCAAAAAGCTTGCGGAGCAAAGATTCTCCGCCGCGACAGGGAAGTACAGCAATTCTTGCTTCTAGAGGCAGAGCCATATCGGCGAGTTCCTGTCGCTCTTTGCTCTTGCCGGTCATTGCCGTCCCGAAAGTCCGGGCGACAGCAACACTCAAGAACGACGATGCGGCATAGGGCCGGTCGTTGACGTATTCCTCTAGCATGTGTGCTTCGCCGCTCGGTCCGCGTCGGTTGCGGACGAGGCCGATTGCATCGACCTCCAGCACCAGCGCCGCAGTGCAACGGTCGGGACTGGTCTCGGGGTAAAAGACATGAGCCTTACCGAACACCTGCTCGAACGAATGGACGCGAAACGGACTTTTGTGCAGTAGATACCCTAAGTCCGTTGCCGGTGCTCCGGTGTATGTGATGGATAGCAACATCGCGACTGGGCCACGCACTTTTGAACGCGACACACCCCTATTTCAGGCGGGCTCTCTTCACACTATGGAAAAGGCCGGGCCCGTTACTGCTTTCTGAACGAAACTGTAATTGTATCGCGCTTGGCGAATGGCCGCAGGATTCTGCGATCTCCGGTGTGGGCCGTCTGAGTCAAGATTTCCCAACCATCACTCAGCATCTTCGTGATGTGGTCATCCATTTTCTGAAGATTGAGCAGACCGCTTTTGTAGTAGGTTCCGAAAACGTTTTTTTGATATGTGAAGGATTTCACCTGCATGGCTGACCTCCATTCGATCAATCCAGCCGCGCCAATTTTCCTACAATTTCGAGCGGATTGACACTTCGCCTTTTATTCGCCTATCATAACACAATCGGTGTTCGGAGAAATACGGACCAGCCGTGATCGGTTATGAGCACGTTCCAGCGCCGCAGGTAGTTCCCTTCAGACCCCTTTCAAAGGAGTGCTCCGCCCAGCCGGTGTTACGCCGCGTGATCACCGCACTATTCGCAAGCGGTCCATACGTCGGTCGCTTTAAACATTCTGTGAATCGCCTGTAAGGTTTTGCCCATTTCCGGGCTTCTATATTTAGAGAGGCAGAACTGCGCGCTTGACGCGCGGATCATGCGAGATAGCTTCGTTACGATCGCCACGGTGCTCTAGTATACGGGAAGATGATATTGAACTAATACATTCATATGCCTTATCATCATCAGTTCTACAAACGTCTCATGACTCGCCGAAAGCGCAGCATTCTCTTAGTTTCCGTTGGCACTTGCATCATCGCAGGCCTAATCGCCCTTTACCTCGTTGAGCGTTCGGCGCAGACCCCGTGGGGGTCGCATTCACGCAGGGCTGTCGGCTCCCAGCCTAACGACATCCCAGGTTTGCTTGCGAAAGCAAGTTACTTCTACTGGCTTCATAACCTTCCAGCAGCGACGCCTCTTTTCGCACGGGCCGAAGAGCTCGCCACGCAAGCTCACGACGAGCGTGATGCGCTGTATGCGAAAATTGGTCTAAGTCGGTCCTCCGACGGGATGTCCTTCCCACAGCTCTCTGCGTTCATCGCCGGCCAACTGAAGACTCCTCTCGTCCAAAACGACCCGGAACTACGCCTTTGGTGCCTGGGCGTAAAGGGCGATGCCGATGATGAAGTGAACGCTGCCGCCGCGAAGCAAGACTGGCAGCAGGCTCTGACCCTCGCCCAAAAACTGGGACAAAAAGAGTGGGCTAATCGCGCAAGCGGAGAGCTAGGGCTCGTCGGTTTCCTGCAGGGCGACGTGAGCCGTGCAAGCACTCTAATGGGGAAAGCACTGATGACAGCTACGGCCCAAGCAGACTCCGGCACCGAGCTTCGGTATCTAGAGATCATTGGGAACGGTTTCAATGCACTCAATCGAACCTCAGAAGCAATGTTCTTCTTCAATCGAGCCATTGCAATCGCGAACGACGACCACGATGTCGGAACCCCATTCATGGCTTATGAAGGAAAAGCTGAGGCGCTTGTCGCCTCGGGGAAAATGGGTGAAGCAGAATCCTTGATGCAGAGTACTCT
>DATEMI010000066.1:0-2655 GCA_035275665.1 Terriglobales bacterium
TGCCGGGGACCTCGCCCACCGGCGCCGGTTCTGTCACCCTGGCAGTGCCTGCATTTTTCCGCAGCCTGTACCATCGGCGGTTCTGTCACCGCTCGTCGCAGCGTGCGCGCACGCACACGGTACTTTCGTAACCAGAAAACCCCTAAGCGTAATACCGAGAATCAAGGCTAATATCCCCTATTCGTGTAGCAATTTGGGAAGTTCATGGTATAAACCGAATTGCCCTACCCCAGAGCCTCGGTAAATTAACCCTGAAATCGAGGGCGCGAATAAGGAGATGCAGTTTGTCCGACGCTAGAACAGGCAGAAGGTTTCCTCTCAATCTGCCGATCACCATCCGGGAGGGAGAGTCCGCCGATCAGACCTCGGGCACCACGCAGAACGTGAGTGCTGCCGGCGTGTACATTCACGCTGACGCGGAGCTGCAGGTCGGCTCTCAGATTGAATTCGAGATTACGCTTCCGTCCGACATCATCGGAGGCAACAACGATGTGCGCGTGCGTTGCCAGGGACGCGTCGTGCGCAGAGAACGTCCGCATGGAGACAAGGGCGGCGTGGCCTGCGTGATCGACAACTATAAATTCGTGCGTGGCGCGCAGCAGTGATTTTCTCGCGCGGGTCGATTGCCTGCGCGATTTATTTTGCCCAGTCGTGAGACTGGAAAGAAGAACGAGGTCGGCGACGAGTCGCCGCATTACCAATGCTTAAGATTATTCTGGCCGATAGCCAAGCCATATTCCGCGCCGGCGCCGCCAAGGTGCTGGCCGTCGAAGACGATTTCCGCATCGTCGCGCAATGCGAAAACACCGACCGCATGATGGTCGCGCTCGAGAGCTTCCGCGCCAACGTGCTCATCTTCTCCACCGCAATGCGTGTGGACATCCGCCAGCTCGTTGAAGCCGCGAAGAAGATCAAGACGCGCCTGATCATCGTTATCGAAAGCGCCGACAACAGCGCGCAGTATCTGCAACTCGGCATCAGTGGCGTGGTCTTCCGCAACGTGAGCGGAGCGTCACTGGTTGAGTGCGTACGCAAAGTCTCGCGTGGCGAAACCTGGGTGCAGGACGCCGGAGCAGCCGCCGAAGCCACTGAGAATGACATCGTCGGCGCGCGCGTTCGCGATCGCCTCACACCCAAAGAGCTGCGCATCGTCGCGCTGATCGTTCAGGGATTTAAGAACAAGGAAATCGCCACACAGCTTGGCACCACCGAGCAAGTGATCAAGAACTATCTGCGTAACGTTTACGACAAGATCGGCGTTTCCGACCGGCTTGAACTCGCGTTGTTCACGATTCATCATCGCATCCTCAACGAAGCCGCAGCGGCGCTGGTGGGTAGTGCGACGAATCAGATGAGTAATTGAGAAAAGCGGCAGTCGGCAGTCGGCATTCAGCAATCGGCTAAACCCCAAAATCAAAAACCCAGCCTTTGGCTGGGTTTTGCTTTGGAAATTGACTGGAAAGTTTGCGAACGCGACGGTGTGGGTTTGGATTTAGCCGAATGCTGAATGCCGATTGCCTGTTTCCTACTGCTTACTGCTCGTCTTCTTCGCCTCGCCATCGCGCTCCTGATTCTTCAGCAGCTCATTCACGATGGTCACCAGCTCTTCGGGATTGACGGGCTTTTCCAGGTAGAGATCCGCGAGCGGCTCCGCGGCCTGGAAGGCCTCCGCAACATAGCCGGAAACAACAACAACCGGCATGCTGGAATGGTCTTTCGCTGCCTGGACTACCGCGCGTCCGTTGGCGTCGCCGAGGCGCCAGTCGGTTACGACCGCGTCGTAGGCATTATGGCGCAGCTTATCGATGGCATCGCGCGCCGAGGTGCAGGCGGTCACAGAGTGTCCTGCCGATTCGAGGATGGCGCACTTCAGAGTTACAACGTGGGGCTCATCATCCACGCAGAGGATGTTTGCCATACGGGTCCTTAATCCGCGTATCGGCCAGGAGGCAAAAAGCGCCGTATAGCGCCGACTTCAGTTATTCTCAAGCACCGTGCCGAATGTGTCAATTCGGGCCGCAGGAACCCAGCCGGACACCTCCATTCGGTGCTCCAGGTAACCTCTGGCCTGTGCCATAATTCGCCAATATCTCCGAGGTGTAAATGTCTATCGCTCTGGTAAGCGAACAACTCAAGTTCATCCAATTCGATATCTCCGACACGATCGCCCGTATCACGCTGAACCATGCGCCCTATAACGTGCTCACCGTCCCCATGATGACGGAGATGGCGCAGTGCATCGAGAGCCTGAACGGACGCAATGACATCAAAGCCATCGTCGTAGGCTCCTCGCAAAAGACGTTTTCGGCCGGCATCTCGCTGGAGGACTCCAAGCCTGACCGTGTTTTTCAGACGCTCGAAGCCTTCAATCGCGTCTTCTCCGCCATTCGAGAGATCTCGAAGCCGCTGATCATGGTGGTGAATGGACCGGCGATCGGAGCCGGCTCGGAACTGGTCGCGTTCGGCGACATGGTCATTGCTACTTCCAGCGCCAAGTTTGCCCAGCCCGAAGTGAAGCTCGGAGTCTTCCCGCCGTTCGCGGCTGTCATGCTGCCGCAGCTCATCGGCCCGAAGAAAACCTACGAGCTGATCCTCACCGGCGAAGCTCTCAGCGCAGAAGAGGCGCTGCGCCTGGGATTTGTCAACAAAGTAGTT
>DATEMI010000067.1:0-9525 GCA_035275665.1 Terriglobales bacterium
GCGACTTCGTGACCTTCGTGTTAACCCAACGGAGTTTTGATGACCATCAATCCAGAGATCCTCGAAGTAGCTCCAGGCACAGCACACGAAAAGCTGGAAGGCTGGCTTCCCAATCTGGGAAATGAAGAAGATATTCGACAAGCACTGGAGAAAGCCTTCGACTATCGCGGCGATGTGGCCATCACGCGAAAAGATGGCAGCAAGATCGAAGGCTATGTGTTCGATCGTAAAACGGGAAAGAACCTCGCTGATTCGTTCGTTCGCATCATCCCCAGCAACGCCCGCGAAAAGCTCTCAATTCCTTACTCGGATATCTCCGCTCTCAAATTCAGCGAGCGCGATCCCGCTGCCGGCAAGAGCTTCGAAGCCTGGGTGAAGAAGTACTGGGAAAAGCGCGCGGCGGGCGAAAAGAACATCCAGCTCACGCCTGAATCGCTCGAGTAAAGCTTAATAGAAGCACCGAGCAGGTAGAATTTCTGCAATGAAATTCAAAGTGCTGTGTTGCTCGCTCGTCTTCTTCCTTTCTGCGGCATCTTCTACAGCGGCTCATGCATGGGGATGCGAAGGGCATCAGATCGTGGCCCTGATTGCGATGAAGCACCTGCAACCGCAGGTCGCCAGCCAGGTGAATGCGATTCTCGCGGCTTCTCCTGTGAGCGCGGCTCTTCATAGCTACTGTCGGAATCTCGGCCTGCCTCCGATTGCTGACGCCGCAACCTGGGCCGACGATTACCGGACCGAACATCCCGACACAGGCCCGCTGCATTACGTAAACATTCCGCTGAACGCTACTCGCGACAAGTACGAGGTCGCGCAAATGTGCCAGTCGGGGTGCGTGATCGATGCCATCGCAAAGTACGTTCAGCAGCTCAAGACCAGCAGAGATGCGGGCGCTCGCGCCGAGGCTTTGCGGTTCGTGATTCACCTCGTTGGCGACATTCATCAACCCCTGCATGACGAAGACAACGGCGACGAAGGCGGCAACTGCGTGCCGGTCGCGTTCGAAGATGAAGCGCCGCGCCTTACGAGTCAGCAGCGCGAAGACTATTTTCCAAATCTGCACTCCGTTTGGGACACCGGACTTCTGGAGAGCTTGCTTGACGATCACGATATGACCGTCGAGGAGTTCGCCGATTTTATCGACATCCGCTACCACTCCCGGGCTGTGCGCTGGAACCTCGGGCAGCCGATCGATTGGGCTTGGGAAGGACACGATGCTGCCCTGACCGCGTATCGTGCTTTGCCGGCATTCATTCCACGCGAGCCGGAAAACAAAGTGAGCGCATGCGCAGACAATCACATCGGCAAGCGCATGGCGGATCTGCACATCGATTTAGGCGCGCGCTACGACGACGTGTCGCATCCCATTGTGGAAGAACAGATCGCGAAGGCAGGCGTGCGGCTGGCGACGTTGCTCAACTCAGCTCTCAGCACGAGGTAGGTCGTTACCGTCGTTCTTGCTACTGCGTTAGAATCGCCCTTCGTCTCCTCAGTAATGCAATCCGAGGGATGCCACAGCTTCGTTCTTAAGGAAAGGAAATGAGTTCGGCGACGAGCGCCCAAGACCACCCCCAGGTGACGGATTCCATGCTGATCTCCCGCATCCGCGGCGGCGACGAAGACGCTCTCGCTGCGCTGCATGACCGTTACGCCCAAGTGGTGTATTCCGTCGCGCTCCGCGTGCTTGGCGATACCACGCAGGCCGAAGACGTCCTGCAGGAGATCTTTCTGCAACTGTGGAGGAAGCCGGAGACCTTCGACTCGAATCGCGGCAGCCTCGGTGCCTGGCTCGCGGTCATCGCTCGGCATCGCGCAATCGACCAGTTGCGCAGGAGGCGTCCGGAGTCGGACATCGACGACGTGGTGATCTCGGTCGATTCCGATTTGGAACAGACGGCGGATCGCAACAGGGCAATTGCCAGAATCCGCAGTGCAGTCGAGCAGCTGCCGGTTGACCAGCGTCGAGCACTGGAGCTCGCTTTCTTTCAGGGACTTACGCATTCCGAGATCGCGGACAAGACGGGCGAGCCGCTGGGAACCATCAAGACGCGCATTCGAGCAGCTCTGGCAGCGCTCAGAAAGGGGCTCGCAGCATGAGAGATCATCGCCAATTCGCGGACGATCTGGCGCTTTATGCGCTGCATGAGCTGCCTTCGTCCGATGCGGCAGAATTTCGCGAGCACCTGAAAGATTGCGTCCAATGCCGGCGTGAGCTGGAAGAAATCAACTCACAGATGGCGATGCTGGCGTTGTCGAGCGTAGCCTCCGCTCCGCCGCAGCGTTCTCGCGAGCGCCTGCTGCAAGCAATCCGGACCGAGCCACAGCGCGTGCGTCGAGTTGTCATGCACAGACCATGGTGGAGCTTTGTCCCGACATTTGCAGCAGTGCTGCTCGCCATCTTTGGGCTGATGCTATGGCGCGAAAACACGAGTTTGCGAAACAGGCTGGAGGCGACGCAGCAGCGATTCGAGCAGCAACAGGGAGATTTGGATCGTGCGCGGCTGGTGTTGGACGCACTGACCTCGCCTGAGTCGTCGCACTTTGCGCTGGTCTCAACCAATGCGCAGCCCGTTCCTGAAGGCAAAGCCAGCTACATGCGGAAAACCGGTACCGTGGTCTTCACCGCCCAGCACCTAGCACCGTTGCCACCGGAAAAGACGTATCAACTGTGGCTGGTTCCAGCCAGCGGCACCAAGCCGATGCCCTGTGGAACCTTTAAGCCCGATACCAACGGAAACGCAGCGATGGTGATGCCGTATGCCAAGAAAGACGCGTGGCCCAAGATGTTCGCCGTAACCATTGAGGCCGAAGGTGGCAGCGAGACCCCGACCATGCCCCTGGTAATGGCGGGCTCCTAGCTGGCGATCTGAAGCTTTCCGCATCTCACTTTTTGCATCTCAATTGTGTTGAGACGCTGCGTCTTTGCGTCCCACTTCTTCCCTACATGAACCCTGTTCTGAAAGAACCTCAATCTGTAACTCGCACGCTTGCCGTTGGTCCAGAATTGCAGCCCGGCAGAGGCACCCATTTCCGTGTGTGGGCACCCAAGCGCCGCTCGGTTGAAGTCATCGTTTTCGACGGAAATGGCGAAAGCGGCAAATCGTTTCCTCTCGACCGAGAACAGGACGGATACTTTTCCGGTCTGATCGCTGAGTGCAACGCGGCCACGCGGTACAAGCTACGCGTCGATGGCAAAGAGACTTTTCCCGATCCGGCATCGCACTGGCAGCCGGACGGGCCGCATGGAGCTTCTGCAGTGGTCGATCACCAGAAGTTCGCTTGGACCGATAAAGACTGGCGCGGCATCAGCATTCGCGGGCAGGTCGTCTACGAACTGCACATCGGCACATTTACTCCCGGCGGAACCTATGAATCAGCGAAAGAGAAACTGCCGCTGCTGAAAGAACTCGGCGTGACTGTAATCGAGGTCATGCCCGTAGCGTGTTTCCCCGGAGAATTTGGGTGGGGTTATGACGGCGTAAATCTGTATGCGCCATATCAACGCTATGGAACTCCCGACGCCTTTCGCGGCTTTGTTGATTACGCACACAGCATCGGCTTGGGCGTAATTCTCGATGTCGTGTATAACCACGTCGGTCCTGATGGAAATTACCTCACGCAATTCTCCGACGACTACTTCCATCGCGAGCACGCGACCGAGTGGGGGGATGCGATCAACTTCGACGGCGAGAACAGCGGGCCGGTGCGCGATTTTTTCGCTGGCAACGTCGAGTACTGGATTCGCGAGTACCACCTCGATGGCCTGCGCTTTGACGCGACGCAGGCAATCGTAGACCGCTCGCGCGAGCACATCCTCGCCGACATGGCTCGACGCGCGCGTGCCGCAGCAGGCAGCCGAGAGATCATCCTCGTCGCTGAGAACGAAGCGCAAGAGGCAAAGATTGCGAAATCTGTCGAGCGCGGTGGGTATGGCTTCGACGCGCTCTGGAACGACGACTTTCACCACAGCGCCATCGCGGGTCTCACAGGACAACGCCAGGCCTACTACACGGATTATGTAGGCGCGCCCCAGGAGTTTATTTCGGCAATCAAATACGGCTATCTGTACCAGGGCCAGTACTACAGTTGGCAGAATAAGCGTCGCGGCGAAAGTGCCCTGGGCATGGAACCGGCGGCATTCGTCACATTTGTCGAGAACCACGATCAAGTTTCGAACTCAGCTCACGGACGGCGCCTCCATCAGCTCACCAGCCCCGGACGATACCGCGCACTCACCGCGCTTACGCTGCTGGGTCCGGGAACTCCGCTCTTGTTTCAGGGGCAGGAGTTTGGGTCCAGCAAGCCATTCCTGTTCTTTGCCGATCACAATCCCGAATTGGCAAAGCTGGTGCATAAAGGTCGAGCAGAATTTCTCGCCCAGTTCCCCCAGCTTAAGTCCGAGGAGATGCGCGCCCATGTTCCGGATCCAGCGAAGCGAGACACTCTCGATATCTGTAGATTGGATTGGAGCGAGTGGGAACGGAATTCGCATTTTGTTGCACTGCATCGTGATCTGCTCCAGCTTCGGCACACGGATCCGGCATTTCGTATGCAGCTTTATGGGCGAGTTGATGGCGCGGTAATCGCGCCACAGGCTTTTGTGTTGCGATACTTCGTCGAGGCTGGTCAGGATCGCCTACTGCTCGTGAATCTCGGTGCCGATTTGGACTTGCGCCATGCGCCCGAACCTCTGCTCGCCGCGCCTGAGAACAAGCGCTGGCAAGTCCTCTGGGCGAGCGAAGACATGAAGTATGGCGGTTCGGGATACATGAATCCCGATTCGGACCAGGGCTGGCGAATTCTGGGCGAGTCTGCGACGGTTCTCGCTCCAGCGGCAATCGACGGAAATTAAGAGCTGCCGAAACGACTTGGTCAAGAAGCAAGACATTCCGATCCTCTACCGGCGCGGAAAGAACACGCCCGATCGCCGCATTCTTGACAGCATCACGCGCGAGTTCTCGTGGGACGCTTCCCAGAACGGGCACGATCAAGAACGCTGGGAGACGCTGCTCACGCGCGAATGGCTCGTCACCAACGGCCTTGGCGGTTACGCATCCGGCACGGTGGGCGGCGCGCCCACCCGACGTTTTCACGGCGTTCTCATCGCCGCGCTTCCGAGCCCGCATGGAAGAACGATGATGCTCAACGATGTTTCCGAGCAGGTGCTCCTTCCAAGCGGTGAACTCATTGATCTCGGCGGTGAAGAAACATCAACGGGGGTTTCGAATTTCCGCGCGCTCTCGCATCTGCAGGCATTTCGGCTGGAAGCCGGATTGCCCGTTTGGCTGTATCGCTTCAACGATGGCAACAATGGCCTCGAAAAGCGCATTCATCTCGTCCATCGGCAGAACACAGCACACCTCACTTATCAGTGGCACGGTGCGGCAGGAATAACCCTGCGCCTTCGTCCGGCGATGCATTTCCGTCCGCACGAGGGACAGCTCTCCGGCCTTGATCCAAAACGGTACTCGTGCGAAGTCAAAGAAGATTGGCTGGAGATCAGCAACCATTCCGAGCTGCCCATCCTGCGCATCGGCATTAATCGTGAGAACGTCGCCTTTCATCCTGACGAAAAAACGATTCCCGATCTTCGCTTTCGTGTGGAAGCCGATCGCGGCTACGACTACCAGGGCGATCTGTGGTTGCCCGGGTACTTCGAGTTGCATCTTGACCCAGAACAGCCCGTTAGTTTGATTGCGTCAACTGAGTACCTTCAGGCTCTTGAGGCGCTTGATCCCGACGAGGCGTTCCATGCCGAAATGGAACGACGCCGCCGGCTGATCAGCGTAGCCAATCCTGGCCTGCAGGATGCATTCGGTGGAGAACTCGTTCTCGCCGCCGATCAGTTCCTCATCACTCCCACAGGCCGTGTTGCGGACACGGCGCGTGCGCTCGCCGCGGGCGACGAGATTCGCACCGTAATCGCCGGCTACCACTGGTTCACCGACTGGGGACGCGACACGATGATCAGCCTCGAAGGGCTCACGCTCGCGACTGGCCGTCACGCCGAAGCCGGCTACATCCTGCGCACCTTTGCTCACTACATTCGTGACGGCTTGATTCCGAACATGTTCCCGGAGGGCAAGAACAGCGGGCTTTATCACACCGCCGACGCTACGCTCTGGTTCTTCCACGCCGTCCATAAATACGTGCAGTACACAGATGACCGCGCGACTCTTCGCATCCTCCTGCCGCAGCTCTGCGACATAGTCGATTGGCATGTGAATGGCACCCGGTTCGGCATCAAAGTCGATCCGAAAGATGGACTTCTTTCGCAAGGAGCCGGCGGCTATCAGCTCACATGGATGGACGCCAAGGTCGGCGACTGGGTCGTGACTCCTCGCCGCGGCAAAGCGGTGGAGATCAATGCGCTTTGGTACAACGCGCTGCGGCTGCTGGAAGAATGGACGCGCGAGGAGCGCAGTGAAGAGACAGCACAGAAGTTTTCGAGTTATGCCGATCGCGCTTTCGATTCATTCAACCAGAGGTTCTGGTACCACGAAGGGCGGTATCTGTACGACGTGGTGGATGGTGACAATGGAAAAGCCGATCCGGCACTGCGTCCAAATCAGCTGTTTGCAATCTCGCTGGAACATCCCGTCCTGGAACAGCGCTATTGGGGACCAGTGCTAGAGATCGTTGAACGCAAGCTACTGACGCCGGTTGGCCTGCGTTCACTCTCTCCAGATCATCCAGACTACAAGCCGCGCTACTTCGGCGACCTGCGCGCACGCGACGCTGCGTATCATCAAGGTACGGTGTGGGCCTGGCTGATCGGGCCTTTGATTGACGCGTGGTTGAAATTGCATCCCGGGGCTTTTTCGCAGGCGAGAAAATTTCTTTTAGGATTCACCGATCATCTGAGTGAAGGCTGTATCGGTTCGGTGAGTGAAATCTTCGATGCCGATCCACCATTCACACCCCGCGGCTGCATCGCACAAGCTTGGAGCGTCGCAGAACTGCTTCGATGCTGGGTGAAGACATCAGCCGCGGACTCGGCAGCGGCTCATGATCAAGATATGGAAAAGCATACGGGTGACTATGTTGTCCGCTGAGCGTTCGCGCTGAGATAACGGTCTTGCTGTAACCTGTAAGTCGCCCGACATCTATGGCTCTCGACGAATACAAGCGCAAGCGCAGTTTCGATCGCACACCCGAACCTCCTCCTAAGCTCGATCCCAAAAAGGGATTCCGATTCGTTGTCCAAAAGCACCGCGCTTCTCATTTGCACTATGACTTCCGGTTGGAGATGGAAGGTGTGCTGAAATCCTGGGCCGTCCCAAAAGGTCCGTCGCTCGACCCCAGCGACAAACGCCTGGCCATGCAGGTGGAAGATCATCCGGTGTCCTACTTCCACTTTGAAGGCGTCATTCCGCCCAACAACTATGGAGCTGGCACGGTGATGGTGTGGGACACAGGAACGTGGGAGCCGCTAAAAGAAGACTATTCGGACCATCCGGCCAACCGCGCCGAGCGCGAGAAACAGGCAGCAGCCATGCTCGCCAAGGGAGATCTCAAATTCCGCCTTCATGGGCAAAAACTCAAGGGCGATTTCGTGCTGGTGAAGATGCGCTCGCGGCGCGCGGGCTCAAAAGGCACCGAATGGCTTCTGATGAAGAAGCGCGACGATAACGCAGTCACCGGCTACAACGTCGATGACTACGACTTCTCCGTGCTGACCCACAAAAGTCTCGCTCAGATTGCCGGCGATGAAGGCGCGCGGGAGTGGCAGAGCAATCGTTCGGCATCCTCGGGAAAAGCGACCGGCAAGAATGCCTGGCTTGCCGATTCCATCGCGCAGCACGACAGGCAAGCCCGCACGAAGCAAAAGAAGAAAGCAAGCGAACCTGCTTCTGGTACCAGCCAAAAATCGGTCGGAACGATTCCCAAAAAGAAAACCACGAATTCCAATTCGGCTTCGTCCAATCGAGAGCAGAAAAATACGGGCTCTCAAAATGACAGCGCGTTTGGGCTGGATAAAGTGAAGGGCGCGGTGAAAGCGCCGATGCCGTCCGCGATTCGTCCGATGCTGGCAACGTTGGTTGACGAAGCATTTGATGATGATGATTGGATCTATGAAATCAAGTGGGATGGCTACCGCTCTGTGGTGTTCTTTGGCGGCAACGGCCAACGCTCGCTACGGATGGTATCGCGCAACCAGAATGATCAGACTGGCGAATTCCCAGAATTGCATGCGATTGCGAATGGCCTAAACTGCCGTTCCTGCATCGTGGATGGTGAAATTGTTGCCCTGGACGAAGGCGGTCGAGCTTCGTTCAGCCTGATGCAGCAGCGAAGCGGGCTCTCTCTTGATGGTAAACGTCGTTCGCCGGATCATAGTGTCTTCATCATGTACTACGCCTTCGATCTGCTTTACCTCGACGGCTACTCGCTGCCGAATGTCGATTTGGAAGAACGGAAGAAGCTGCTTGCCGCCATAATCCGGCCGAGCCAGGTACTGAAGATTTCCGATCATTTTGTAGGCAAAGGACATGCTTTGCTCGATGCTGCGCGCCAGCAGAAGCTCGAAGGCATTGTCGCAAAGCGGCGCAAGAGCTGCTACGTGCAGAAGCGCAGCAGCGAGTGGTTGAAGATCAAGATCACGCAACGGCAGGAGTGCGTGATCGGAGGCTACACAGATCCGCGCGGCAGCCGCGAGCATTTCGGGTCACTGGTGCTTGGGCTCTATGACAAAAAAGGCGACCTCGTGCCGGTCGGACAGGCTGGAAGTGGCTTCACGCATTCCTCGCACGCTGATATGTGGAAGAAGCTGCAAAAGCTCGAAACCAGGCAAAATCCTTTCTCGGGAAAAGTCGACAGCCCGCGGAAAGTTCATTTCGTGAAGCCGGAGCTGGTAGCTGAAATCAAGTTCACGGAATGGACACACGAGACTGATATCGGCGGAATCAAGATGCGCGCACCTGTGTATGAAGGGCTGCGTGAAGACAAGAACCCGCGGGAGTGCGTTTTCGAATTCAAGCACCCTGTGCTCGAAGAAGTCAGCAAAGCCGAACGCGGGAAAGCATCGTGAAGATGCGTTGAACAGCTGCCCATAAAATCTCTACATGCCCGCTGAAGAAGTCGAAATCAAGGCGAGAATCGATGATCTGAGTGAACTCTCGCGCAAGCTGACCGCAGCCGGATTTCGGCTGGTCACGCCACGGACTCATGAGATGAATACGCTTTATGACTTCAGCGATGGCCGGCTTCGCGCGCGTGGAGAGGTGCTGCGCATCCGCAAGTATGGCAACAAGTGGACGTTAACTCACAAGAGCAAAGGGAACGCGGGCAAGCACAAATCGCGCGTCGAGACCGAAACGGAACTCACGGACGGCGAAGCTTTGGCCCATGTGTTCGCGGCCCTCGGCTTGGCTCCGTCTTTCCGCTATGAAAAGTACCGAGCTGAGTGGAGCGACGGCAAAGGACATGTAGTAATCGACGAAACGCCGATCGGTAACATCGCCGAGCTCGAAGGTCCGCCTGACTGGATCGACCGCACAGCAGAAACCCTGGCAATAAAGGAAT
>DATEMI010000068.1:0-4823 GCA_035275665.1 Terriglobales bacterium
AGGAAGCGAGGTTCGCAATACGGCAAATCGCCATCTTCAAGAAAACAGGCGTTTTCACTCTTGCCATCCGGAGATCTTTCGGACGAATTCCGACGACTTCAACCGTGGGGTAACGCCGAAATTTCCACGGGGTAACCCCGAGTTTTCCACGGCGTTACGCCAGAATTTCCACGGCGTTACCCCTGGGGTTACCTCAAGTTCCACTTCAACACGCGACGCACACTCATTCGAAATTCTCATTCCGTAATTGGGAAATGGGCCCATACTCCTGTGCTATCCCGGATTTCGCCAAATGTCAAGTCGGAAGTTTGACCCAAAATGGGAAGCAGGGTATCGGGACGTCCAAAAACTCACGCGTCGAGGACGCAGCTCCTTCTACTGGGAAACCAATTGCTGCGTGTTCCGGTGTCAGGTCAGCGTCGGAGGTGAACCCGAAGCGTCGGCTATCACGCCAGCGCGCCAGCCAGCTGTCCGCTCTTCTTGGGCAGCATCTCGCCGATTCGCTTCATTTGCGCGCCGACTCCGCGCAGCTTTTCTTCGATGCGCTCGTAGCCGCGGTCGATGTGGTAGACGCGGTCGATAATCGTCTCGCCGTCCGCGATTAGCGCGGCGAGGACAAGCGATGCCGACGCGCGCAGATCGGAGGCGAGCACGGCGGCGGCGCTCAGTGGAGTCTTGCCACGAACAATGGCGCGGCGTCCTTCAATCTTGATGTTCCCGCCCATGCGCACTAGTTCCTGCGCATGCATGAACCGATTCTCGAAAATATTTTCGGTGACGACCGAGGTTCCTTCTGCTTGCGTGGTGAGCGCCATATATTGCGCCTGCATGTCTGTAGGGAATCCAGGATGCTCTTCGGTCACCACATCAGCAGCGGTGAGATTGCCGTCGCTCTGCACACGAACGGAATCCTCGCTGGCGCGAATCTTCACTCCACACTCCTGCAATTTGGCGAGCAGCGCACCCATGTGTTTGGGCTCGCATCCGGCGACGATCAAATCGCCGCCGGTAATTGCGCCGGCGACGACAAAGGTTCCTGCTTCGATGCGGTCGGGAATGATGCGATGCTTGGCGCCGCCGAGTTTCTCGACGCCTTTTACCCGGATCGTCGATGTGCCGGCGCCTTCGATGCGTGCACCCATTTTATTGAGCAGAGCGGCGAGATCAGCGACCTCTGGCTCACGCGCACAATTTTCCATCACGGTCTCGCCCTCGGCGAGCGCGGCCGCCATGAGCAAATCTTCGGTGCCGGTGACGGTGATCTTTTCAAAAACGATATGTGCACCTTTGAGGCGATCGGCTTTGGCTTCGATGTAGCCGTGTTCCTGCGTGATCAGCGCGCCCATTTTTTCGAGACCTTTAATATGCAGGTCGATGGGACGCGCGCCGATAGCGCATCCACCAGGCAGCGAGACGCGGGCGATCCCCATGCGCGCTACCAGCGGACCAAGGACGAGCGTAGAGGCACGCATGGTCTTTACCAGTTCGTACTTCGCTTCCGGACTGCTGAGGTTGCGGCAGCAGATGCTAGTGCGGTGCGATGCGCGCCCGTATCCGAGTTCCACCTCGGCGCCCATCGACTCAAGCAGCTTGCGCTCGGTCTGAATGTCGCGAACGTCAGGAATGCCTTCGAGGATGACCGGCTCTTCGGTAAGGAGTGCCGCTGCCATGGCCGGCAGTGCGGCGTTCTTTGCGCCGCTGACGCGCACCGTTCCTACCAGCGGATTACCGCCACGAATTACGAACTTATCCATTGGGGGATTCGCCTCTGATGCAGTTTCTTGCTGCGGATGATTAGATTCTACCCGCTAGGCGCGGGACTCACATCCGATGTTCACCTCATGAGAGGCGGTGTTTTCATACGGAAGGCTTAGCACTTCCGGTGGATTCGATGGCTTTGCGCACATTTCCCTTTGCCGCCTTTAACCGCCGACGTGCCTCGACACGGCTCGCTCCGGTTTTGAGCATGATCAGGGCGACGGGAACGCTCTTTCCGGAGCGCTCGATGGCTTGTGTTGCTTGTTCGCGATCCACTCCTGCGGCCTTGCTGAGGATGCCGACGGCGCGCTCGTAGAGCTTGGTGTTCTTCAGGGAAACGTTGACCATCAGGTTTCCGTAAACATATCCCAGCCGGGTCATGGCTCCGGTGGTGATGGTGTTGAGGATCATCTTCTGCGCCGACCCGGCTTTCATGCGCGTAGAGCCTGAGAGAACCTCTGGTCCGACTTCGGCGACTATGGCAATCTCGGCGGCATCGCCCAATGGCGTGCCAGCATTGCAGATCACAGCGAAGGTCTTCGCGCCTTTCTTCTTCGCATACTCCACGGCCGCAATCGTGTAAGGCGTGCGCCCGCTGGCGGCAATTCCGATCACGACATCTTTCCTGCCCGGACGGAGCTTCGCGATATCTTTCTGTCCCAATTGGACGGAATCCTCGCTGGCTTCGGTTGCGTGCGCCAGCGCTCGTTCTCCGCCGGCGATGACGAACTGCACCAGCTTGGGATCGGTACTGAAAGTCGGAGGACACTCGGAAGCGTCGAGTGCGGCAACGCGTCCGCTGGTTCCAGTGCCTACATAAATAAGACGTCCGCCACGCGCGAGAGCATCGGCAACGGCATCGATGGCGAGAGCAATCTTCGGCAGCGCCGTCCGTACCGCGCTAGCGACGGTTGCATCCTCTTTATTGATGATGGTCGCAATTTCCAGAGCGGACTTCGTGTCCAGCGCTTGGGACGCAACGTTCTGTTGTTCAGTAGCAAGCGAAGAGAGGATTTCCGTTGTCGAGGTTGCCATTTGCTATCTGTTACAGATTAACTGATCGTGTTTCGCTTCTCTCGGGCTGGGCGATTTGCTTTCTTGCTCTGCCGCGGCCGTCCAGGCACTCCCGCCGAGGTTACGAACCGATATGCCATGGCGAGAAGATCTTTCAGTTGATCCACATCCAAACGCGACAGTCGCGCAAGTATCGCGGGATAATCCACATAGTGTGGCGTGAGGTAATAAACATCCGGATCAGTCTTCAGTAGCACGGCGCGATCTTCAAACGCGATGCGCACGGCTAGCGAATTGGGTTCTGCCGATTTGTGAACGGCAATGCAAGCCAACAGCTTTCCATGAACTTTAATCGCAGGGGAGCCGTATGCAGTACCTCTTTCTACTTGCGGCATGGTGAGGCCAATCCTGCGAACTGTCTCAAAAGTAATTCTTTGCTTAGGCATACTGGGCCCTATGCTGCCATTGAATGTACAGCTCTTCGTCAATTCGAGGCTACAAGGTCGCTCTGAACGCCATCCAATTATCAAACTAAACGAATCAGGAGCACAGAATGGCAGAAGAATGGAGTCAGCAGCGCGAAGTGCAGGAGCGCAGCAAAGAAAGCAAAGGCACGGAGAAGTACGGGGCCGGGCCAGGAAGTTCCGGAACGGGAAAGACTCGCCTGCAGAGCCACACGCCTGAGAACCGCTTCGGAGAGATCAATCCGTCGGCGCCAACAGAGGCGACGGAAGGACCAAGCACAAATCTCGCGAGTCCCGAAGCGGGAAGAGCTCAGCCCAATGTCTCACGCGGCGAGCCTGCGCGCGGCGAAAACCAGGCTAATGAGGGGACGATCAAAAAGCCGTCGGCGGAGAAACACGAGGCAGCGTAGGCCGTTTTTCTGTCATTCCGAACGCCTGGTTTTGGAATCCCTACGGACTCCCAGAATGATTCCTTGTGACCAAGATAGGAGTGAGCAGGGATCCTCTCCCCTGCTCACGCGAAAAACACGCGTGAGCTTCCGCTCGGAATGACAGGAGGAAAGCTACTGCAAATCCGAAGGCCAGTCGATGTGGATCTGCTCCATCGCGCGCTGAGCCTCACGCATGGCGCGGTCCATATCGCCACGATGCGCTCTCATTTCTGCCGATGCGACTTTCATCGAGTGTTGAAGATTGCGATCGATGTCCTTGCGATTATGAATCATTTCGCGATGCAGCTCTTTCATTGCTTTCTTCATCGCCTGATTGATTTCATCCTGGTGATCGGCGAGCGCGTTGGCCGCATTCTCCCAGCTTTGTTCAAGCGCTGGCTCGATGCTGTCCAATGTTCCGGCTGCGGCTTCGAGCGCGTTCTCTACTTCCGGCGAATCGTCGAGCAAAGCGGAGCTGTCTGGACCCCGACGTGGTGGGACTGACATCGGGAGCGTTTGCTCTTTTTTGTCACGCAAGATGATCACCGAGATCTTCTGTCCTCTGGCGCCGCGCAAAGCGTCGTTCCAGTCGGAGCTGTCGGTAATCTTCTGGTCGCCCGCGCGAACAATCACGTCTCCAGCGCGCAGGCCGGCGCTTTCAGCCGCGCTGCCTTTTTGCACCGAACGAACCAGCATGCCTTCTCCATCTTTCACGCCAAAATAGTCACCAAGTTGTGGACTGAGGCTCTCCAGCGTCACTCCCGAAGTAGTGCGTGCGCGCACGATGGTCTGCTCCCAGGTACGCGGAAAGACGGGCATCGCGGGCATCGGTGGAACCGGGGGCACCGCAGGTACGGCGAACGCAAAATCGTGCGGCTCGCGAGGAAACATGGAAGATTCGAATTTCTTGCGGTCAGCGAGTTGAACTTTGACGCTCTGCTGCTGGCCGTCGCGCATGATGTCGAGCGAAATGGTTCGCCCCGGCGGAGTCTCGCGCATCAATCGCTTGAACTGCTCCGCGCTCTCGACTGGAGTTCCGTTAAAACCCACAATCACATCGTTCTGTTTAAGACCGGCTTTCCCAGCGGGAGCGTCCTGATCGATCTGCGTGATCTCGACCCCGCGATCGTCCTTCAGTTTGAGCGCTTGGACGCGA
>DATEMI010000069.1:0-5652 GCA_035275665.1 Terriglobales bacterium
GTAACCATTGCTGATCGTGAACTCAGGCAAACCGCGATCCTGATAGACCCAGTCATCAAAGAACCACTCCAGATCCTTGTGTGAGTTCTTTTCGAGCAACTTCTGCATGTACGAAGGTCCTTTGTCTGCATCAGCATCATATTGCTCTAGAGCATCGAGCAGCGCGCGCTGGCCGACGACCTCGCGCAGCATCCACCAGACGTACATCGCCTTCGTGCGGTAAAAAACCTCACTCGTCGTATTCACCAGGCTGTTGCTCTTGACGAGATCAGCAGCGCCGCTGTCTTCCAGGGTCAAAGGTGCCAGCCGTTGTTCCATGTAGGCGATGGCCGCAGCGCGACCGTCCTGGCGTTCCCGCATAAGCGCCTGCGCGAAGTGGGCCGCGCCCGCATAAATCCAAGCTCTTGGGGACCAGAGGCTCTGGTGCGCGAGTTGATACGCAAGTGTTACCTCAAGCGACTTGCGGTCGATTGGCTTGAGAGCAGTCAGCAGCATCGTGTCAGCTTCGAAGGTAGAATCTTGCGCTTCTGGAAGTTCGATAACCGACGCGGGCAGCTTGAAATGTCCCGTGATCATGGAAGGAGTTTCTTGGATTACGCGCGCGTAATCCTGCGCTTCAACCGAATGCTGCGCAAAGAAGTTGATCGCCAGTTTCTGCCCTGGAGAGTTCGTCGCCGACACGAAGCTCCGGTACTGGCCGCCGATCAGAACTGGGCCAGCCAACCCGAGATGTTTCCACACAAATTGTCTCGGCGTTTCTCCTACCGAAGGATTCGTCTCAAATTGGGCGTTGCTGAAAACAATGCCAGTTTCCTGACTCCAGTCATTCTCGATCGAAAGATTCATAGTCGAGGCGCTGTGCCGCACCGCCCATGCGCTGGTTTCCTCGAAAACTTTATTGCCGTCACTCAGCAGCGCCGGTTCCAGCGACACGGGAAACCACAGCACATGGCCGACTCCGCGCAGGCACGTAAACGTAGGAGTGATCCGGTCGTAGTCGGTCGCGGTGCGTACTTCAATCGGCACCCCGATTTGCGCGAGACGTGTCGTATCGAGCGACACTGTGCCGCTATACCCAATTTCGAGTTCGATCGACGCGCCAGGCGACACTGGAGCGGGCAGATTGAGCATCGCCTCCTGAACTTTGCCGCTGTGGTCAAGATCGGAGCGAACCAGCGCTGTCGCAAACGGAAGAACTGCTCCATTGAGCCGAATGGATGCCCATTTCAGCGACGACGAAATCTGCAACGACGCGTGTTGCTGGGGCCTATCGCTGTCATTGCGCAGCGTGATCTTGGCGCGAACGAACAGCGATTCGGAGCTGGGCTCGATTCGCACATTCAAGTTCCAATTCAGGAATGTGAAGGCATTGCGATCGAGAACGTCGGGAGCTGGTTTTTGCTGTGTTTCTCCGGGAATCACAAGACACAGCAGCACGGCGCAAAGGCGAACAGCTTTCACGAACCCAGTCCTCTACGCGCTTTAACAGGCTTTGCTTCTACCGAACCCGGAGCCTTAGCTCGCCTCTGACGGGCGACTTCGTACATCACCACTGCTGCCGCGACGGAGACATTCAACGAACCAACTTTTCCGGCCATGGGAATGGAAACCAGGTAGTCACATTGCTTTCGGATCAAATCGTGAAGTCCATGTCCTTCGGCCCCGAGAACAATGGCGCAATCCATGTTGTAGTCGAGTTCATCGTATTTTTTCCCCCCGCGCTCATCGAGGCCCACAATCCAGACATTTTTTTGTTTCAGCTCATCCAGTGTTCGTGCCAAATTCACCACGCGCGCGACCCTTACGTGCTCCGAAGCTCCCGCCGAGGTTTTCGCGACCGTCGCGTTCACGGCTGCAGATCGTCTTTCAGGAATGACTACCCCGCTCGCGCCCGCTCCGTCTGCGGTTCGGATGAGCGCTCCGAGATTGTGTGGGTCTTCGATTCCATCGAGCACCAAAATAAACGTTAGCCCGCTGTTGCCTGAGAGCAGCGCTTCCAGTCCTACGTATTCCTTCGTAGCCACTACAGCAACCGCTCCCTGATGCGACTTGCTCCGAGCCAGTCGATCCAGTTGTTCTCGAGGAACGAATCGAACTGTAACTCCTTCCTCCCGCGCAAGATCAATCACGGACTGTAATCGCTGGTCGTGGCGTTCGCGCGCGACTTCCAGATGATCGAGCGAGCGGCTCCGCGCGCGTAAAGCCTCTTCAACCGCATGGATTCCGAACACAATGTCCATTACTCCCAAGTTTACAAGTAGGAGCGCAAACGGTTACCAGCGGACATGGACGGAGGTATCGCGAGTGTCGTAAGAGAACTTCCGGTTTCGCAAGGACCCCAAAAAGATGAGCGGTCAGGGCCAAACCCGGCTCGGATTGCCACGGCATTTCCCTTTCGTGCTGCAAGTTCTTCTCGAATCCCAGCCTGAGTTCTTGCATAATGGACAAGCGCCTACCGTCCCTGAACAACTCAGTTCTGATTTCAACTCGACATGGAGTAGCTATGCTCGAAACAGCTCAGGTGGGGAGCAGCAAGACCATCTTCGAAAACGGCAGGCAGTGGGAAGGCCGCACCGTCGCCGGAAAGTTTCCACTGCGCCAATATCTCGGCGCATCCAATCGCAGCGCGGTATTTCTCACCGAGCGCCCGGAAGATCCTTCGCGCAAAGCGGTGATAAAGCTGATCGCCGCAGGTCCTCACATGGATGTGCAAGCGATGCGCTTGAGGCTCGCATCCAGACTTTCGCACCCTCATCTGCTGCAGATTTTTGAGGCCGGCACATGCGAGCTCTCAGGCGATCAGTTTCTGTATGTCGTGACTGAGTTCGCGGACGAAGCGCTGTCGCAAATCCTGCCTCAGCGAGCACTCACTCCAGGCGAGACGCGCGAGATGTTGCAACCGTTACTGCAGGCGCTTGCGTATCTTCATGAAAACGGCTTTGCTCACGGGCGGCTGAAGCCATCGAACATTCTCGTCGTTGGTGAGCAACTGAAGCTTTCAACCGACAGCGTATGCCGTCCCGGCGTGATCGATAGTGTGAGCGAAAATCGACCAGCGTATGACGCTCCGGAAGCGTCGCGGGAGGGCTGCTCTCCAGCAGGAGATGTCTGGTCGATTGGAGTGGTCCTTTGCGAATCGCTCACCCGAAACCTGCCCGTGTGGACGGATCGGCTTCAGAACGAACCCTCGCTACCTGCCGGAATGGCGGAGCCATTCGCGAGTATTGCAAGCCATTGTTTGCGACGCGATCCCAAATCGCGTTGGACGGTATTTCAAATCGCAGCGAAGTTTCTGCCGGCCCCAGTTCCTGCACAACCGAGGCTGCAGAAGCAAAGAATAAAACTGGAGACGCAAAGGATAAAAGAGAAGTCAGAAATCATTGTGAAGGCGGGCTCAGAGATTGTCGCGAAAGCGCGCAAGCACATCGGCAGCAATCTCTATGCCATCGGACTGGGTGCGGTAATCGCAATTGCCCTTCTCGTAGCCAGCACGCTTCCTCGCCATCCTGCCCCAACGAATATTTCCTCGAGGAATGAGCCTCTGCAGTCGGGAGTGGAAAAGCCTTCACCAAATCCAACCCGCGGCTCAGCGGATCGGGCTTCCAAACAAACGCACTCATTCGCCTCAGCTGGACAGATCGTTCGTCAGGTGCTGCCAAACGTTACAGCAAGCGCACTGAGGACGATTCACGGCAAAGTGCGAGTCACAGTACGCGTTCGCACAGATGGTGCGGGAAACGTCGCCAAGGCGGAATTTGTGTCCACCGGCCCAAGCCGATATTTCGCCAATCACGCGCTCGAGGCAGCACAAGACTGGAAATTCGCTACCTCCGATGCCAATGCTCACGTATGGCTACTCCAATTTGTATTTCAAAGGAGGGGAACCTCAGTGAATCCGCGTCCCACGAATTCTTGAGCTCTTGCTCGCTCGGAACATTATTTGATCCAAATGCGACTCCGCCCCTGCGCCAGCCCGCAGGGCTGCACTGATTTGGTCTCAGCGTCAAAGAAGATCGCTTTTCAGGACAACGCGCCCCAACTACGACTCACCAAACCAAATGCACCCAGCATTCGCAGGGAGGCGCCATGCATGAAGAACTCGCTAATCACCACGTGTTCTGGAAAGGCCTCGTCTCCGGCCTCGCAGCCGGCTTGGCGGGTACGGCTGTGATGACCGTGTTCCAGACTGGCTGGTCAAAGGCCCAGAAGGAATTCAGCAACAACAAGGGCCACGAATCAGCAGAATCCGGTCACAAGCAATCGTCGCAAGACGAGCCCTCCACGGTGAAAGTAGCGAACAAAATTTCAGAAGCCACTCTCCATCGCGATTTACGAAAAAGCGAAAGAGAGGCGGCCAGCTATGCCGTTCACTTCGCCTTTGGCACGCTGATGGGCGGAATCTATGGAATTTCCAGCGAGTATCTGAAGATCGCGCGAACAGGATACGGGCTACTGCACGGCCTTGGCCTCTGGGCCGGAGCGGATGCGACGGTGCTGCCCGCGATCGGCTTGTCGCAACGCGTCACCGAGAGATCGGCAGGGGAGCTCACCTACGAAATCCTGGCGCATGCCGTCTATGGTGTGAGCAGCGAAGCTACAAGAAGATTCGTTCGGGCACAGCTTGCGTGAGTGCCCGAATTACTGAGTGACGGGTTCCTCTCGGTACGGTTCGGAAGTTGGGGCACGTAGGCGAGCGAGCGCCCACACCGCATGTTCGGCAATCACCGGATCCTCGCTTCGCGCCATTCGTTCCAATTCAGGAACGTACTCCTGCAATCCGCTGTTTCCCATTGCTACAGCTACATTGCGAAGAAAGCCTGAATATTTCGCTCGCGAGATCGGCGATCGGCGGAACCGCTGACGGAATTCTTGTGGAGACATTCGCGACAAATCCGGAAGACGAGGATTCACCAACGAAGAATCTGCTTGAAAGTCTACATGCGTCGTAATGGGAGCCTTGCGGTTCCAGGGGCACACATCCTGACAGATGTCGCACCCAAATACATGCCGGCCAATCTTCGCGCGCTCCGATTCGGGAATCGCTCCGCGCTTCTCAATCGTAAAGTATGCAATGCACCGAGATGCGTCGAGTTGATGAGGGCCGATCAGCGCGTCTGTCGGGCAGGCCTCAATGCAGCGTGTGCAGCTTCCACAGCGATCAGGAGCGATGTGGAGGGTCTGATCGGGAACAAACTCTGAATAGTGAACCGAGGTGACGATTACGCCGAGAAAGATCCACGAGCCGAGTCCCTGATTGATGATGCATGTGTTTTTCCCGATCCAGCCGATTCCCGCGTACTTAGCGTAAACACGCTCGAGGACCGGACCCGTATCGACGTACGATCGCGTCGTGATTTCCTTTCCTCCAGTTCGCCCGGACTCTCGCAGGGTGGCTTCCACTTTTCGTAGTGCGCCCAAGACTGTGCCGTGGTAGTCGCAAGGGCTCAGCGCGTACCGCGAAACCCACCCCTGAGTGCGGGACGCCGGTTCAATCGATTTCGGCGCTGCGGGGTTGTAGTTCATGGCTGCCACTATCACTGACTTCGCCCAGGGCAGCGCCTCTTCAAGCCCACTGCGCTTGTATTTCCCTGACTCGCTGCGCCGCTTCAGGTACTCCATCTCACCCGCATATCCAGCATCGGCCCAATCGGC
>DATEMI010000070.1:0-3828 GCA_035275665.1 Terriglobales bacterium
GCTGCACACATTGAGCGTCGATGGCGGATACAGCCAGAACGACATCATCGAGCTCGCCAAAGTACTGACCGGTTGGACCATCGAGAATCCCGGCCAGGGTGGCGGCTTCATCTTCGATCCTCGCAAGCATGAACCTGGCGACAAGCATGTGCTCGGGATGACAATTCACGAAAACGGCCAGAAGGAAGGCATGGAAATCCTCGACAAGCTGGCCGGCAGCCCGGAGACCGCGCACTTCATCGCGAAAAAACTGGCGCAAAGATTCGTCGCCGACGACCCGCCGCCAGCGCTGGTGAATCGGCTTGCCGATCGCTTTTTGCAAACCGACGGTGACATCCGCGAGGTCTTGCAGAAGCTCTTTACATCGCCTGAATTCTGGTCGCCGCAGAGCTATCGTGCCAAAGTGAAGACGCCGCTGGAGTTTGTCGTGTCGGCGGTGAGGGCCAGCGGCGTTGAGGTCACGAATCCCGGACCGCTCATTCAGACCCTCGCCAAAATGGGAGAGCCGCTCTACCAGATGCAGCCGCCGACCGGCTATCCGATGCGCGCGGATTATTGGATCAATTCCGACGCTCTGCTGGATCGTCTGAACTTCGCGATTCAAATGAGCAACGGCAAGGTTGGTGGACTAAAGTTCGACGCGCCGCGTCTCCTCAGTCTTGGCGTGCTAACCGACATTCAATCTTCCGATGAAAATGCGGCGAAAGTGCATGATCCGGAAATGCGTGGCGCCGATCGTGCAATGTCTTTGTTGGAATGGACGCTGTTGCAGGGCGACGTCTCGAAACAGACACAGAGTCTACTTGACCAGCGGCTGTCGGAGCAGGAGCAGACAGCGCCGTTGATGAAGGACCCTGCACAAGGACTCGCAACAATTGCGGGCATCCTGCTGGGCTCGCCCGAATTCCAAAAACGCTGAAAGCCAGCTATCGTGGATCGCAACCGAAGATTCTTAGATCGGACGAGCCCCCAGACAGGTCCCTCATCTAGTCATCCTCATCGTCGGTCAGGTCCTAGGCGGCTTCATAGTCGCGATAGCCGTTTCCACGCTTATCACCAGCTTCTTTCCGGAGCTCTCCAACATTTGGCGGCTTGTCCTTCTCCTTGGCATGACAGCTTTATTCGGCTTCGCAGGCGTTTGGGCGCAAGTGCTGGACATCGCGCGAAGGGAAGAGGCTCGTCGAAAAGGGATTACGCTGATCAACGTTCCCCGCCGGTTTTGATTCGAGTCTCATGACAGGTCATTCTCTGCTGTGATAGAACCAACTGTTTGCCCACACGCATGAAAACCCCACCGGCAGGTTCCCTGTGTTGAGAGCGGCCTTTATTGCTCTTTCTGAAAACCGTTCCTTACGACATTTAGCTGAGAGTTCTTCCATTGGACATCGCGTTTCCGGGCGCTTCGTCGCGGGCACAACGGTCGAAGATGCACTGCGCGCAACGGAAGAAACCAACGCACTCGGGATGAGCGTGAGCATCGACAATCTTGGCGAGAACGTCACCAACGCTGATGAAGCGCAGCAGAGCGCGCAACTCTACCACGAGCTTCTCGACCGCATTACCGAGCGGCGGCTGAACGCTAACGTCAGCCTAAAGCTCACGCATATGGGTTTCGATGTGGATCAACGGCTGGCGACAGATATCGTTTCGGGACTGGTTCAGCGCGCCCGGGAAAAGCAGAACTTCGTGCGCGTCGATATGGAGGGCTCTCCCTACACGCAGCGCACGCTCGACCTTGTACAGAACATCCATTCCCAAAATGGTAACCTGGGAACCGTCGGCGCGGTTATTCAGGCCTACCTCCGCCGGAGCGAAGATGACATTCGCAATCTCACCGCGCAGGGAATCCGTATTCGGCTATGCAAAGGCGCGTACAAAGAATCGGCGGAGATCGCATTTCCGAATAAGCGAGATGTTGATGCCAATTACGTAAAACTGATGAAGATCTTGCTCAAGAGCGGAATCTACCACGGGATCGCGACTCATGACGAGAAGATGATCGCAGCCACGATCCGTTTCGCACAGGCAGAAAAGATCTCTGCAACTGCCTTCGAATTTCAGATGCTCTACGGAATCCGCCGCGATCTGCAGCGCCAACTCGTAAAGCAAGGCTGGCGCATGCGCGTGTACATTCCGTTTGGCACGGAGTGGTATCCATACTTCATGCGCAGGTTAGCGGAACGACCGGCGAACGCTCTGTTCGTAGCAAGAAATTTATTAAGAAAATAGGCAGTCGGCACTCGGCATTCGACATTCGGCCTGGCGACCACGAAGACTAGCGTTCTCGAAAAGTAACGTGCTGGTTGTTTTTTTTTGGGAAGTCCGCTGCAGTGCTGTTTGGCCGAATGCCGACAGCCGAATGCCGATTGCCTGTTTTCTTAGTGCGGTCCGCCGTTGTTATTCCCCGGAATGAACCCCGAATCGAGCAGGCCCTTGAGCGTAGACCGCTCCTCATCGCTGAAGGTCGATTTGAAGCGATCAGAGTTCATGACCTGTTCACGCTGATCCGGAGGCATCGAGCTCAGGCTGTTCCAAGCGTGACGCACTTCACGACGCCGGTCGTCAGGCAGTTGCCGGAACTGCTGCAGAGAATCGCGAAGGAGATTCTGCTTGTCCTGCGGCAGCGATTCGATTCGCTGCATTCGATTCAGCATGCGTTCCTTCCGCTCCGGCGGGAGGCTGTTGAACTGATTTAGTCGTTGCTGAAGATGCTGCTGCTGCTGAGGGTTGAGCTGCTTGAATTCCGGATCGTTTTGCAGTTCGCGCTGCTGTTCCTGCGGAGACTGATTCATGTGCTCGCGCAACCATTTTCCCGGCCTGGGATTGTTGTTCTGCACGCGCGCAGGAGGACGATTCTCCCGCTGGCGATCGCGGTGCTGATTTTGCGCTGAGGCCAATCCGGGGAGAAACAAAGAGCCGGCAAGCACAAGAACGGCTGCGGATTGGCTCTTCAGTTTCATTTTGGTCCCCGGTTGATAACTCTAGTTACTCGCTCACTTGAGCAGGCACGCTGTTGCTGCTGTCATCATCAAGATCCTGCAGTGTACTGAGCACCTGCTGATTCTGATCGAGTGCCTGCAAATCTACTACTGGACACGCGGCCTGCACGACCTTCTGTCCCGACCCTGGATGCTGAGATTCCATAACATACAGCCCACCACCAACAGCCAGAATCATCGTAAACGTAGCGGCTGTGAGCGGCTTCCAGGACACGCGTCCGATGCCGATCTTCTCCAACCAGCGCGACAGAACTCCATGCTGCTCCTGCTCTTTTACTTCGCGCAGACGCGCGCGCAGGCGCACGTCGAAGTATTGCGACGGCTCCGGCGCGGTCCACGTGTCGAGTACATTCATAGTCGAGCGGAGACTCTCGAACTCCTGCTCGCAGGCGCTACACGATGCCATGTGCGCCTTTACCTTGTCACCTGGAGCTGAGCCCGAAAGCGCAGCCTCGAAGATTTCGTCTTTTAGATCTTTGCACAGCATAATTACGGCCTTTCCCCGGAAATCAAACTCACACAAATGCTTTTAACTTCTCGCGCAACGTTTCATATGCGCGGAACAACAATGACTTCGTCGCCGACTCGCTCAGCTTTAAAACCTTGCCGATCTCTTTGTAGTCGAGTCCCTGATACTTGTGCATCAGGACGGCCATACGCTGCCGCTCCGGCAACTCCATCACGTGCTGGCGGATCGCAGCCATCCGCTCGTTGCGCAGAATATCGGCTTCGACCGTCGGCGTCGCATCGGCCACATCCGGCGTAGTTCCCGTTTCGGGATCCGGCGCGTCGAGGTTCACCGTCTGCGCTGTGCGCTCCGACCGCGTGT
>DATEMI010000071.1:0-2828 GCA_035275665.1 Terriglobales bacterium
AACTCCGGGTGAGTTGTTCGTTGTTCGTCTCGATCTGCACTAGCGGATTAAACTCGTGCACTGGCCGTACGGGCTCGTTTAGCAGCTTGAGGGCCCCCTCCTCTTTATGGCTCGCGAAGGTCGCGCGTATGGTCTGCAGGAACCCGCGCACTGAGCTGAATGTGTGATCGACTGCCGAAGCTTCGTAGCCACTATGCACCATGCAGTTCGCGCAGCGCGGATTTCCCGATTCGGTGCCGTATCGGTGCCACTCAGTCGCTTCCATCAGTTCCTGGAACGTATCGGCGTATCCGTCTTGTAGCAGGTAGCACGGCTTCTGCCACCCGAAGATGTTGAACGTCGGCATACCCCAAGGCGTGCATGAGTACTGCTGTTTGCCCATCAGGAATTCAAGAAACAACGGCGACTGATTGAAGCGCCACTTCTTCTTACGATTGGACAAGATCGCGCGGAAGAGGCGACGCGTGCGTGCCCGTCCCAGGAAGTGCTTCTGATCAGGCGCTTTGTCGTAGGAATAACCGGGCGAGAGCATCATGCTCTCAACTCCTAACTTCATCATTTCGTCGAAGTGTGTCCGAACGCTGTTGGGATCGGCGCCGTCAAAGAGAGTCGTGTTTGTGGTCACTCGGAAGCCGCGGCGGATCGCTTCGCGAATGCCTTCGATTGCGATCTCATACCCACCTTCGCGGCAGACGGAGAAGTCGTGGTGCTCACGCTGGCCATCGATATGAACCGAGAACGTGAGGTACTTGCTCGGCTTGAACAGGTCGAGCTTCTCTTTGAGCAACAGCGCATTGGTGCAGAGATAGATGTACTTCTTGCGCGCAACCAGTCCTTCGACGATTTTGTCGATCTCGGAATGCATGAGCGGCTCGCCACCCGGGATGCTGACCACCGGTGCGCCGCATTCGTCAACTGCCCGGAAGCATTCTTCGGGCGTGAGCTGCTGCTTGAGAATGTGGGCGGGGTACTGGATCTTCCCGCATCCGGCGCACGCTAGATTGCAGCGAAACAGCGGCTCGAGCATGAGCACGAGGGGATACTGTTTGCGTCCCTTCAGCTTCTGTTTGAGGACGTAATTGGATACCGTCCACATCTGGGAAATTGGTCCCGGCAAAAAGTTCTCCTTAAACTTTGTCATTCCGAACCGCCTGGCTTTTGGCGTTGAAGAATCCCTATCTCTATCGATACCCTTTGGGCACGGTAGGGATTCCTCCCTACGGTCGGAATGACAGCACTAATTGCGTTCAGTACATACTTTCGCGTATGTCGTGAGCGCGATCAATGGGAAGTACACCCGATACAAGTGGTATGCCAAATAAAACACCCTCGGGAACCCGGTTCCCGTGTATTCAGGCTCATCCCAACCGCCGTCTTTGCGTTGCGTTCGCAGCAGATAAGCGATACCGCGGGCTACAGCGTCGCTGCGAGTGTCACCCGCTGCCAACAATCCCATAATGGCCCATGCGGTCTGCGACGGCGTACTCGGACCAAGCCCCTTTTTCGTCGGATCGTCGTAGGACATGCAGCTCTCGCCCCATCCGCCATCGGAGTTCTGGTACATGCGCAGCCACTCGGCGGCTTGCTGAATGCAGGGCTCGTGATTGTCGACGCCCATGGCTTCCATGCCGCGCAGGACGAGCATGGTGCCGTAGATGTAGTTCACGCCCCAACGCCCGAACCATGAACCGTCGGATTCTTGTTTCCGTTTCAGGAATGCGATCGCCCGCTTCACTCGCGGATCACTCTGCGTGTAACCGTACGTCGCCAGGCATTCGAGGATGCGCCCGGTAATGTCGACCGTCGCGGGATCGAGCATAGCGTTGTGATCAGCGAACGGGATGTGCTCGAACATCATTTTGTCGTTGTCTTTATCGAACGACGCCCATCCACCGTCTTTGCACTGCATGGCAAAGATCCAATCGATCGCCCGCTGTACCGACTCGTGCTGATAGCGCTCGTTCGGTACTTGAATCTTGCTCAGGCCGAGCGCAACCATAGCTGTGTCGTCAACGTCGGGATAGAACTCGTTGTTGAACTCGAAGTACCAGCCAGCCGGGGCGACGTCTTTGACTTTTACCGCCCAGTCGCCCTTGTGCGTGACCTGTTTCTGCAGCAGCCATTCGCCGACGGCGATCATACGTGGATCCGCTGCCGATACTCCTGCTTCGCCCAGAGCGAATGCAGCATATGCCGTGTCCCATACGGGCGACTTACACGGCTGCATGCGGAACGTTTCTTCCTCCTCGATTCCGAGCGCCTCGAATTCATCGATCGCACGGATCACCTGTGGGTCGTCGGTCGAGTACCCAAGGCAGCGCAGCGCGATGATCGAATTCATGATCGCCGGATAAATTGCGGCCAGGCCGTCGCTCATTTCCATGTGCTCAATCATCCACTCTTCGGCAGCTTTCAAGGCAATCGAGCGCAGCGGGCGCACATGAACCGCCTCAAACCAGTGCGTAAGTCGATCGAGCACCAGGAAGAAGTTACGCCAACTGATGAGCTTGTCGCTCCACTTCAGGCGCAGATCGGTATTGTGACGTCCGTTGGGGAAGAGCTCCTGGATTCCCATCTCGTCAGGAATCTTTTTGAACGGCTTCTTGGCGTAACAAATCGAGAGTGGAACCAGAATGCCGCGCGACCACGAAGAAATTTCGTAGATATTGAACCAGAACCATTTCGGGAACAGTACGATCTCCGGCGGAACTGCCGGGACGGCATCGTAGTCGTACTGCCCGAGGAAGCAGAGATAAATTTTCGTAAACGTATTTACAGCAGTCACACCGCCGAGCGCGAATATGCATTCGCGGGCGCGCACCAGGATG
>DATEMI010000072.1:0-3012 GCA_035275665.1 Terriglobales bacterium
GGAATTTCCGGCTGAAGCCAGCGCAAACCAAACCGCTCGAGCCGCAACGATTGGAAGAACGGCGATCCTGCTGCAAGCGGATGAACAGCCGAGCAAACGTCGTGCACAAATCCTGGCAGCGTAAACTCGGCTGAACGCGCGCCGCCACCAATCGTTGAATTTGCCTCTAGAACAAGAACGGAGCAGCCTGCGCGCGCCAGTGTAATCGCAGCCGCCAGACCATTCGGCCCCGAACCAACGACAATCGCGTCCCACGTTTCTGCCACCAATTAGCTATTAAGAAATTGGACAATCTGTTTTCAACTAAATTGAAATCGTCATACCGCCAAACAGCGATGCGGCGTTTCGCAAACGTATCTTGCTGGCCTTGGTGGAGGGAACGGTAGGGCTTCTGGGGCGATCGCCACAGAATAGCACAAGACAAATAGCCCAGGGCCTCAGCCAGGCTGAAGCCTGGCTCGAGTCTCATGTTCACGCCCGTGAGTTCCTCCGCGATCTGCAACTCTCGGATCGCGACCTCGCGTGACCAACCGCCCGCATGCACTCGCTTGATCGCCGAGCGAAAACGGATATTTGAAAACCGGCAAGCTGCCAATATCCGAGAGCGGTGGAACCTCGAATCGGGATTTTCGCTGTCGAATTCGAGATTAGCCCGGCGCGGAGTCGTAAATTGTGTTGGCCCTGCCGATTTTTACCGAGCCACCGATACTGGAGGCAACGTTAATGAAAGAAGCAGACCTGATTTCCGGTATCCAACAGATCGTACGCTTGCGTCGAACCGTTTACTTTCGCGGAATACAAGACTCGCAGCAGCGGTTGTGGCAGCTGTTTATTAACCGCAATTGATAGAGCGCGATCCCGCTCTCCGACCAAATGGATAAAATGTAAGACCATCCTTCGGGTTCGTAGTGCCAGGCCCGGACTCGAGCGCCATTCGTATCCGAGATCCTTGGCGTTGCTCATCGATGTCCCTTATTCCTGATAAACAAGGCGCTGCCCATGACGGCCGTGCCGACTAATGCAAGTACGACTAAACCGTCGCGATGCAGGTCGGACCAGAGCTGTGGGCTGAAATTGCGCGCTCTGGAACCGAAACGACCGTGTGCGCCGTGGTCGCGTGGAACCGGCTCATACAGATTAAATGGTCGGTTTGGATCTTCGGGTTCATCGGTTTGCTGGGCTGCGTAACCTTTTTGAGCGAGATGATGATCAAGGAGGCCTGGGAAAAGCTTGTTCCCGATGATGGCTTTCATTGATGGCATACCCACATAAATCTCGCGCCGTTGATGGCGTGATGCGTATACAACGGCCTTGGCTGCGACTTCTGGCTGAAATATCGGGGGCACCGGCTGCGCTTTGTTTCGCAATCGACTCTTAACCCAGCCGAACTGGGGAGTATTCATCGCCGGCATTTGCACCATCGTAACCCGCACCCGGCTTTTGTCGTGAAGTAATTCGCAGCGGAGTGAGTCCATAAAGCCTTGAATCGCGTGTTTGCTGGCACAGTATGCCGCTTGCAATGGGATACCGCGATAGGCCAAGGCGCTGCCAACCTGGATAATATGTCCGTGGTCTCGCGGCAGCATCCGTTTGAGCGCGGCGAGCGTACCATTCACAAACCCAAGGTAGTTTACTTCGCTTACCCGTTTGAACTCCGCCGCGGTCATTTCTTTGATTGGCGAGAACACGCTGGTCATCGCGTCATTGACCCAGACGTCAATAGGCCCCAGTTCGTCTTCTACACGCTGGGCAGCAGATTCAACAGCGGAGGCATCTGAGACGTCCGCTTGCAAAATCAGCCCTATTCCGCCCAGCGCTTCCACGTCTCGTTTGGCCCCCTCAAGGCCATCTTTTCCGCGAGCAATCAAGCCAATTCTAGCGTTTTCCGTCCGAGCAAAGGCCTGCGCTATGGCGCGGCCAAGGCCGGCAGAAGCGCCTGTGACTACAACGACCCTTGTTTTGTCAGGTTTTTGCAAGTTTCTTCCTTACATTTTGTATTCGTAAAGCACTGGTTTGCCGGTTCTCTAAGAGCTTGAGCTGACTCTGAAGGCAATCCGGAAACGTCATTCGAGCCGGAAAACAGCTCTTTGCACTGGTTCCATCCAGGTCCGGATTGCTCGCATTGAAATGCTCTGCGCATTCCATTTAAAATAGCTGGGAATACGATGCCGATTGTATGTCGCATAGCGATATACTGCCTGATTTGAGACAATTGGTCTGGAAATCAATTAACTGGAAACATGCTCCAGCAGTTCGGGTGGAGTTGGTGCTTGCACTGCTCTGGTTTCCTATCAACCTCTATTCGGCCTCTGCTTGGACGAGAGCGATGCTTGTTCCTATGGGCGATTGTCCGGAGTCACCTTGAAATGCGGCAAAGCTAATCCACAGAATGACGGGATGCTTCGAGTGGTTCCGTGTCCGGCCCGCTTCAATTAGAGTAAAAATAAACCTCAGCTTTTCCGACCCGAGCGACATCCTTGGCGGAGCCTAAATCACGTAATTGCTCCTCGTTGGCTTTGTGGATGCTGGACTCGCTGATTCTGCGGTGAGGCCCGGGATTGATAAGAAACAAGATCAGGTCCCCGGCTTCCTGTTCGAGCTCAACGCCATGTCGGGGGCGTCCTTCTTGATCGGCAGTCTCAATCTTAATGATGCAATGTACGAACTCGCCCTTGTCTTCGACATGGGGAGTGCTAACCAAACGTGCTTTGTACTCGAAGAACGCATGCCCCCTCATCAATCGTTTGACGTCGACCGCATCGCCTCGATTCGAAACCTTTCCGACCTGCAGAGAAGGATAACGTCAAGAGCGGTCAGTTTGCTGCCAGCGCGCGCTGAGTGGAGCCACTCTGGGCGTAGACGCTACCCTACAATACCATTCTCGCCAACGCCCAGGGAACCGCCGCGCAATCATCGAGCCAGATGTCCAGCGTCAAGCTCTCGGCCGGCACCCGTACATAGCCATAGCGCATCCGTCAGGGCGTGCAGTCCGTCGCCGATCATGCGGCGCAC
>DATEMI010000073.1:0-10838 GCA_035275665.1 Terriglobales bacterium
GAACGTCTGATTCTGGCCGTTAACTTCAATTCCGGTGACGGTGCTCGGGCTCACATTGCCGCGGAGCATGAGCTGCTGGTTGTTCGTGAGCTTGTGATCGAGTCGAAGACTGTATACAGTCGTGCCTTCAAACACAGGGAAGTTCCCAATCTGGGAAGCGAGGCTGTGGAAAGAAGCCGGTAGCGGCGCGCCAGAGGTAATAAACGCTGGACCGCCCCCTAGAGCAGCCGGCAATTTGGCGTTCACAGCCACTGCAGATCCGCCTCCGACTACCGGCACGTATTTCTGTAGAAACTGCTGCACCGCCGGGTTCGCCAACGCCGCATTCGGAATGCCGTTTAGAAAAGCCTGCTGAGCGGATGTTCCGGAGAAGATCACCGCGCCTTGCGGTGCGCCGAAGAACCGCGAGACGTCGATTGGAAGTAATCCGAAATTGTTCTGGCCGATGCTGGAGAAACCGGTCTCATGCCGCCGTGTGGTTTCAAAGGAGAAGAAGAAAAAGGTTTTATCTTTCTTGAGTGGACCGCCGAGAGTTGCGCCTGGTTGCACGCGCGTGTACGCCGGATTCTGCACGGTTGAGAACGGATTCGTCGCCTGTATGTTGCGATTACGGAGATAGGCGTAGGCAGACCCATGCCAATCGTTCGTACCGCTCTTGGTGATGATGTTCACTACGCCGCCGGAAGCCTGTCCGTACTCGGCGTTATAGCCGTGGGTAACGATCTGGAACTCCTGAACCGCTTCCTGTGAGACCGTCGAGCGAATGCCGTTCACGCCGTTGTCGACATTGTTCATCCCATCAAGGTTCACCAGGTTGGCGCGAGCGCGCTGTCCGCCGAAGTTCAGGCCGGAGGTCGGAGCCGCGCCGATGCTGGGCGCATCGTCGCGCGTGAGCTGTGAGTTTGTGAGGGCGAAATTGATGTAGTTGCGGCCGTTGATGGGCAGGTTTTCGATGCGCTGGCGGTCGATGGTGGTCGATTCGGAGCTGCGCTGCGTTTCTACTAACTCCGCTCCCGCCTGGACGGTTACTTCTTCTGCAGTGGCTGCCACACGCAGATTGAGCGGCAGATCGGCGTCCTGTCCTACGGTGAGTACGACCGGGCTTTGCACCAGCTTCGCGAAGCCCGGCGCTTCGGTCTCAATGGAATAACTCCCGGGAGGAAGATTCAGGAAGACGTACTCTCCGTCGCTATTGGATTGCGTAGTGCGCTCCAAGTTTTGCGCAGCCAATCGCGCCGTGACTTTCGCATTCTGAATCACTGCGCCATTCTGGTCGTGTACTACGCCGCGCAAGTTGGCAGTGGCGATGTTCTGAGCAAGCAGGATGGTTGAACAAAGAAGAACCGACCAAGCTAGGAACAGTGCCTTGCAAGCACGAATCATGAACGTCTCCTGGGCTGGCTATAGGCAATGAGCAATATGCAACAGGCGAAGATCTGCACAGGCGGAGAATCCAGCCTATTGCCTACCGCTTATTGCGCTTTTACCTGAGGTGCCGCAAGGTTTGTACATCAGTTAATGGCATGAATACAAGGCCAGGAAGTGGTAGCAGTACTACTGGCAGATTGCGGATAGCCGGCATCCATCTCCCAGTGGCATGTGCTGTATGCACACTTGAGATTTCGTGGCCGCCGATATCGACGAATCTGAGAGGGACACCTCCGGGCATCGATTGTTCTGACTGCCTTAAGCAGTCGATTGATTGGCAATGCCTGCGCAAAGAACGCACGGTACAATCCCACAATTTCAGAAAAGTATCAGCCCAAGATGATCTCCACTACCACCGCCTTGAAGCTTCTGCGCGATCTCGGTCCAGGCTGGATGCTGCGCCGATTGAAAATCGAAACTGAGTTGAAGCTGGGATTTCTCGAATCGCGTTTGCCTGCTTCACATTGGAACTTCAAGGTCGGTAGCCAGTCTAACGATTCCGCCAGAGCCGCAGATCGACTCAAATCGGAACTCCTCGGCTCGAAATTCTTCTTTTGCCCGCGAGAACTCCCGAAGTCAGGCTGCTCCGCTGGGGTTTGTCGCGATGCGGATCGAGTTCTTGCCGGTCAGTGGCCGTATTTTTCACATTCCTGGCTCCAAACCGGATTTCCGCCGGACTGGCATTTGAATGTGTTTGATGGAGCACGGGCTGACGACTCGATGCACTGGAGCCGAACCTCAGGGTACAGGGGTGAGGTGGGAGGAAACAGCAGCGATATCAAATTCGTCTGGGAATCCAGCCGATTCTCCGTCGCGTACTTGCTGGTTCGCGCCTACGCCGCGAGCGCCGATCCGCGATACGCCGAAGCCTTCTGGACTCTGGTAGAGGATTGGGCGGAAAAGAATCCCCCGAATCAAGGCGTGAACTGGGCCAGCGGACAGGAAGGTGCTTTTCGCGTTATGGCGTGGTGCTTCGGATTGTTTGGGTTCCTAAATGCAAAATCTTCGGGTTCGGAACGGGTCTTCCGCCTTATACGGATGATTGAAGTCCACGGTGAGAGGATCGCGGGATTCATCGAGTACGGGCTGTCGCAACGAAACAATCACGGAATCAGCGAAGCGGTTGGACTGTTCACCATTGGCGCTTTGTTTCCTCAACTATCGCGCGCGGCCGAGTGGACCAGAATGGGACAGCGGCTGATCGTCTCCCAACTGCGCGAGCAGGTGTATGAAGACGGCAGCTACATTCAGCATTCCTTCAACTACGAACGCGTGCTGATCGATCTGCTGGTCTGGGTGCTCCGGCTCGGCGAAATTCATGACTTGCGCTTTCCGGAGGAATGCTATGAAGAGCTTGATCGCTGCATGAAATTTATGGTTCGCTTCTGCGATTTGCGGAGCGGACAGATGCCAAACTATGGCGCAAATGACGGCACTGTTGTGCTGCCGCTTTCGAATTGCGATTACACGGATTTTCGACCTTCTATCGACGCTGCATATAGCTTGCTTTACGGCGAGCCGTTTGTGAGCGAAGGGCCGTGGAGTGAATCATCGGTCTGGCTTCTCGGGCGTCATCTGTCGGACCGGGCAGTCGCGGATTGTTCCATTTCGGCACTGCGTCACATCCGAGCGAGTCAGCCGACGTTTTCTCTTGGTCCTGCCAAGAAACTCCCTCTTTCTGGATATCTGAAGCTGATTGGCACAGAGAGCGAAGCGCTACTGCGGGCTGCCCAATACAAGGATCGTCCGTCACACGCTGATCAGTTGCATTTTGATCTGTGCTGGCGAGGACAGAACGTCGCCTCCGATGCTGGATCGTATCTGTATAACGGTGCCGCACCATGGGCAAACGCGCTCACCGGAACTGCCGTGCACAACACGGTGACAATTGCAGGCTGCGACCAGATGACTCGCGTCGGGCGATTTCTTTGGCTCGATTGGGCCCAAGCTTCCTCTGAAACCTATCCCGTTGGAACTCAGGCACAAGCGGTCACAGCGTGTCACAACGGCTACCGTCACCTTGGCGCAACCCATCGACGGTCAGTACTGTGCTTCCATGAGACGGATCTGTGGATTGTCGTAGATGATGTGACCGGAAGCTCTTCGGGCGAGATCCGGTTACATTGGCTCTTTCCAGACGTTCCGTTTCGGTTCGATCTCGATCCAATCAGGCTGCTGTTGCAGTTTCCCGAGGGAGATTTCAACTGCGCGATCACCGCTGATCACCTATTCTCGACAAATCTGGCCAGGGCAGGTGAAGTCATTAGCGGAGCAGACGACGAACCGCCAGGTGAAAAAGAAATTCGCGGGTGGCGCTCGCTTTACTACGGAAGCAAGGAACCGGCTCTATCGCTAGCTGCAAAAGCAGCCGCTGCCCTTCCGATCAGGTTCGTGACGTTGTTTCATCCTGTTGAAGTCTCGGTAAAACAGTTCGGACCGACGTGCGTGGCTTTTCAAGCCGCGGACAACACGTACGGAATTGTGTTCCAGAGCATCGGCGCGCCGAAGATTTTCACGGCGGTCCATCAAGCGTGAGCGAACGTCGAGACCAATTTTCGGGCACAAATCGTCCTCATGTGGGTTCTTTTACGGGTTGAGGTCCGTCTATATTCCATGAAATTGCCTCCTCGTGTTCTCGGTTTACTTCTTGCGAGTACGTGCGTTGCGCAGATTTCGCGAGTCACGACCTCGCAATACGACTCGGGGCGAACCGGTGCCAACCTCCATGAAACCCAACTCACGCCCTTGACAGTAAATGCGTCGCGTTTTGGGAAACTGTTCTCGGTGAAGGTCGACGGCGACGTTTATGCGGAGCCGCTCTACTTTGCCGGAGTCGATATTCCCGGCAAGGGCAAGCACAACGTGCTGTTTGTTGCCACCGAGCATGACAGCGTCTACGCCTTCGATTCCGATACTCCCGGCGAGCCGCTGTGGAAGGTGAGCTTCCTTTCCGATGGAGTGAAGACGCTTTCGACCAGTGACGTCGACTGCCCGTTCATCACTCCGGAGGTAGGCATCACCTCGACTCCGGTTCTTGATCCCATTTCGGGAACGCTGTACGTGCTCGCGCGCACCAAAGAGAGCCGAAGCTTCTTCTCGTCTTACAGTTTTGTTCAGAAGCTGCACGCGCTGGCCATTACCACCGGCGTGGAGAAATTCCGCGGACCGGCTGTGATCGACGCTAAGTCGCAGGGGCGCGGCGATGGTGCGCAAAATGGAACGGTTGCTTTCGAGCAACTGCGTGAGAATCCACGGGCCGCTCTGCTGCTGGCCAACAACACCGTTTACGCAAGCTGGGGATCGTCGTGTGACGCGGGACCGTATCACGGCTGGGTGCTCGCCTACGATGCGGCGACGTTGAAGATTAAGGGCGGCCTGAACGTTTCCCCTAACGCAGACGACAGCGGCATTTGGGCTGGAGACGTTGGGCCTGCTGCCGACCAAAATGGGAATGTGTATGTCGCCACTGGTAACGGCCGCTTCGATGCGAGCGCCGGTGGAGTGGACTATGGCGATACGGTTTTGAAGCTTCAGTTCGGTCAAGGAGGGCTGAGGGTCGTTGACTACTTCACGCCATCGAACGAACAAGAGTTGAATGAGCACGACAGCGATCTAGGCTCCGGCGGTCCAGTGCTCTTGCCCAACGACGCTGATCCTCATCGGCATCTTCTCGTGATCGCCGGCAAGGGCGCAACCCTGTATGTAATTGATCGCGATCAAATGGGCAAATACGATCCGGACAACAATCGTCATGCGCTACAAACCATTTCGCTCCACGATTCTGCGTTTGGCGCGGTGGCGTACTGGAATCACCACGTTTATCAACTCGTCAGCAAAGATTGGCTGCGCGATTACGAGCTGAAGAATGGCCGGCTTACGCTCCACGCGACTGGCGGTGGGCACGCATTCATCGATCCCGGAGCGACGCCGACCGTTTCCGCAAATGGGAATCGCGACGGCATTGTGTGGGTCGTCGAATCAAAGGGCTGGCGTTCTCCCGATCGCCCGTTCGTGCTGCACGCTTACGATGCGGCCAACATCGACCATGAACTCTATACTTCAGAGCAGAACGCCTCGCGTGATCGTGGCGCTCTGACGTTGCGATTCAATATTCCGCTGGTCGTGAATGGCAGAGTGTATGTTGGAGCGAAGCGGGAAGTGGACGTGTACGGCCTTCTGCCGGAATCAAAATAGACTCGTGAAATCGCGTTGGTTTCGGGTGGCTCTCCTTGTGTTCGGCACCTGTCTGTGTGGCTGCCATCGAGCTTCGCCAGATGCCGGAGCCGCGGTTTTCAAAAAGAACTGTTTTGGCTGCCATGGCAGCACCGCCACTCAGGCCTTCGCTGCTCCATTATCGGGCTATCTGAATAGCCACGGCGAAGCCGAAACTCGCAGAATCATTCGCGAAGGCAAAGGCAACATGCCTCCATTCGGGCGAAGGCTGAGTCGGCGAGAACTCGATGATTTAATGGCCTACCTGAAGCTCCTGTGATCTCAAGTGGTTCTTCACCACGGAGACACGGAGGGCACTGAGGGATGGAGGAATGCTGAGCCACTTTCTTCGTGTTCTCCTGCCTTCGTGCTAAAAAGTAAGAGGATCGTGGGCAGCGCTGTTATAAAGCCGTGTGGTTCCGTCGTTTGACACTCCCCCTGCAACTTCGTTATCCTCTATATCTTGCGTAGTTCTGCAAGTGCCCGCCTGGGTGGTCGCATCGCGCTAATCGGCCGGTGAGTTTCAGCCTGCGGTTTCATTGCTTTTATTCGTAGGATCTGGCGTGTTTGCCCAGGGCGAACTGCCTCGTCCCTTTTATCTCTTTTGGAGAATTTGGAATGTCCACCAGTTTCCCCACTGCGGGGAAAATCGCGCGTAAGTGGTACGTGGTCGATGCCACGGACCAGACTTTGGGCCGCCTTGCGACCAAGGTAGCTCACATCCTCGCGGGCAAGCACAACCCGCAGTACACGCCGTTTATCGATACCGGCGACCACGTGATCGTGGTGAACGCGGCCAAAGTGAAGCTTACCGGCATGAAGGCCGGACAGAAGGTTTATCGCCGCTACACGGGGTTCCCCGGTGGATTGCGGGAAGAGCAGTTCGAAAAGCGGATCGCGCGACGTCCAGAGGCGGTCGTCGAAGACGCAATCAAAGGCATGCTGCCCAAGACAAAGCTTGGACGCGCCATGGGAAGTAAGCTGAAGGTTTATCGCGACGACAAGCACACACACGCGGCACAGAAACCCGAGCCGCTGGCAGTCGGCAAATAAGTTTTGAAGCTCCGAAGCTGCTTAGCTTCGAAGCTTCCATGAGGAATAAAAACAGAATGGCTGATCTGGTTCAGTATTACGGCACGGGGCGGCGCAAATCGAGCATTGCTCGCGTGTTTTTGCGTCCCGGCAGCGGCAATTTCAAAGTCAACGGGCGCGAGTTTGACAACTACTTCGTCACCGACGCGCAGCGTGTAAGCGCCAAGTCTTCTCTGGTCAGCAGCGAAACCACTTCGACCTTCGATGTTGTCGCCACTGTGCACGGCGGCGGAGTCAACGGTCAGGCCGACGCGGTGAAGATGGGAATCGCCCGCGCGCTGCTTGATTTCAACGTCGAGCTTCGCAAGAAGTTGAAGAGTGAAGGTCTGCTCTCGCGCGATGCGCGCGGCAAAGAGCGCAAGAAATACGGACAAAAGGGAGCAAGAAAGCGCTTCCAGTTCTCAAAGCGATAGCTTCGAAGCTGCGAAGCCACGAAGGTTCGGAGCTTGTTTTTGGTTTTGCTACCGGCGGTTGTGGTACTGAGCCGCTGTTGAGCGCGAAAGGTGTAAGTCGTCGGAAATCGAGCTACGAGGCTTCGCAGCGTCGTGGCTCGTGGCTCCGCAGCTTGTTTTACAAATCTTCCCGAACCCGAAATCCAATGCAACGGGTCCGGGCCGGGAATGTAATTCTTGGGACGTACTTTTGATCCTGGGAATGCAATCCATAGAAGGAGGTCAATTGGCGAATATCACAATGAAGGAACTGCTCGAAGCGGGCGTTCACTTCGGGCACCAGACCAAGCGCTGGAATCCCAAGATGAAAGAATTCATCTTTGGCGAGCGCAACGGAATTTACATCATCGACCTGCAAAAGACGCTCAAGATGTTCAAAGACGCGAGCAAGTACGTCCAGGACACCGCCGCCGCAGGCAAAACCGTTCTTTTCGTCGGCACCAAGCGCCAGGCACAGGATGCCGTCGCCGAAGAGGCCACCCGCTGTGGAATGTTCTACGTTAACCAGCGCTGGCTCGGCGGACTACTCACCAATTGGGTGACAGTGCAAAAGTCAGTCAAGCGGCTGCAGGAACTCGACGATATGGCCACCGATGGCCGATACGAGCTGCTCCCGAAGAAGGAAGTCATCAAGTTGGAGCGCGAGCGCAAGCATCTGCAGGCGAACCTGGCAGGAATCAAAGCGCTGAAGCGTCTTCCTGATGCGCTGTTCGTGATCGATTCGAATAAAGAACAGATTGCGGTTAAGGAAGCACGCAAGCTCGGCATTCCGGTAGTCGCCGTCGTGGACACGAACTGCGATCCGACCGAAGTCGACTACGTCATCCCCGGCAACGACGACGCGCTGCGTGCGATCCGTCTCTTTGCCTCGAAGATCGCCGACTCGATCGTGGAAGGCGCACAGGCAGCAACCGACAAAGGCGACGCGGAACTCGCAGGAGCGATTGCCACGAGTACGGAAGAGCAGCCCGCGACAGAAAGCAGCGAATACGCAGCCGATGGCGAGGCCATCTCAGAGGACATCAACCTCGAAGAGGTGCTGGGCGGAAATATCCGCAAGTCTCCGGCAGTGGCTGCGGCATCGAGCGAAGCTGAAGCTGAAGCAGCGTACGAGTGAAAGAAAGCTGCTAGCCGCTAGCTACCAGCTACTAGCTCGATCGCACGTCCAACTGGGCTTTCCGAGCACCTCCTGAGACACGTTCCGTGTCTCTCCGAAACATCAACGCTAGCAAGAGCAGCTAGCAGCACCAAAAGCCAGCTAGCGGCTAGTAGCTAGCAGCTAGAAGCCGATTTTTATGAGCACTACTACTGTGAACATCGACGCGAAACAGGTAAAGGAGCTGCGCGACAAGACCGGCGCTCCATTTGGCGACTGCAAGAACGCCTTGGTCGAGGCCAATGGCGACATCGAGCAGGCAGTAATCGTTCTGCGCAAGAAGGGCGTTGCAACTGCTGGCAAGAAGGCCTCACGCACTACAAACGAAGGTTCGGTCGCCAGCTATATCCACGCCGGCGGCAAGATCGGCGTGCTGCTTGAGCTGAACTGCGAGAGTGACTTCGTCGCCCGCACTGACGATTTCAAGGAGCTGCTGCACGACATCTCCATGCACATCGCTGCGACTGATCCGAAGTACATTCGTCGCGAAGACGTCACGACCGAAGACTACGACCGGGAAAAGGAAATCTATCGCTCGCAGGCAGCGGCGACGGGCAAGCCGGCAAATGTAGTCGAGAAGATCGTCGAAGGCAAGATGGCGAAGTTCTACGAAGAAGTCTGCCTGCTCGATCAGCCGTTCATCAAAGAGCAGACGATCTCTGTTTCGCAGTTGATCGCGACCAAGATCGGCAAGCTTGGTGAGAATATCTCCGTTCGCCGCTTCGCCCGCTTCAAAGTCGGGGAGCAGAGCTGGACTATCGCCCAGACGAAATCTCCGTCCGCTGAAGAGGCAAAGCAGTAAGTTTGCTCCAACTAATCTGAATGCAAAAGAGCCGATTTCTCGGCTCTTCAGATTGCTGACTAACCCCACCGGATTTTGGTGGGGTTTTCATTTGTGCAAGGTTTACTGAGAACAGCGGATCACACGTCGCTGATCATCGGCAAGCGCATGACGTGATCGGTGAGGCAGCGTAGTAAAGCTAAGCACTGTTGGGGCGGTAGATTCGGTCCGCTTACGCTCAACAGCAGTGCGATTTTCTTCATGTTCTGCGCCGTCGCAGCAAGCAGGCATTGTTCGCGTACGTTAGTCAGCCCTCGCATTCTTGCGTAGCGATGCCCGTGCAGCTGCTTGGCATCAGCGAAGCTGCGCTCTACGGTTTCTTTGCGCCGTGCATAGATCATCTTGCCTCTAGGTTCCAGGCGATGACTGTCCATTCGCTCACGCGACCTCTGCCAGACATGACGTGTCACGACCTTGGTCATGTTTTGACTGCGCGTACACTGTCGACGCAGCTCACAGTTCCGGCACTGCTCTGGATCGGAGTGATACTGCCGATAGCCTTGCCGGTTAGTGGTGCGATAGCTCAGCAGTTGTCCGTTGGGGCAGAGATATACGTCCAGCTTCGTGTCATAGTGAAACTTCCCTTTGGCAAAGAGTCCTTCGCCATGATTCGGCCGCCGGTATCCCGTTACTCCGTAAATCCTGCGCTCCTCCAGCCCTTTGGCAATCGTCGTGGTTGCATATCCTGCATCCAGCCCCACCGCTTTGACCTGGAATCCAAAGCGCCGCCGCTGTCGATCTAATCGCTTCAGATACGGCACCGAATCATGTACGGTCGCCGGGGTCGCGTGGGTGTCGGTGATGATCGCGTGCTTGCTGTCGACGGTGCGGTGATCGAGATAGAAAAAGCCCTTCGGTTTGCCTTCGCGCACCATGTAGCCGGCGTCTTTATCGGTGTGGCTCACCTTGATCTCCTTCGTTGCCGGCGCGCTCCTGGATGTCCTCAACCCGTCCTTCCCCTCCGCGGCACGATCTTCCTCCACGGCCTGCTCGAGTTGCGCCAAGTACTCTTGCGGCTTGACCTCCACCCGCACAACATCGAATTTGTTCTTGTTGGCGCTCGCCTTCAGGTGGGTGGCGTCACTGTAGAGCACCTCCCCGGACACCAAACCACGCTTCAGCGCCAGCTCCACGATTTCATCAAACAATTTCTGATAAACATCGCTGTCGCGAAATCGCCGTCTCCGGTTCTGGCTCAGCGTCGAGGCGTCGGGCACCTTATCGGTGAGCTTGAGTCGCAGATACCAGCGATAGGCCGTGTTGCACTGCACCTCCCGCATCAGTTGTCGCTCGCTGCGAATCCCGAATAGATACCCGATCAACAGCAACTTGAATAACACCACTGGATCCAGCGCCGGTCGCCCGTTGTTCTCGCAGTACAAATGACGCACCCGCTCACGAATGAACTCCAGATCAATCGCTGCCTCGATTTTGCGCAACAGATGATCGGCTGGTACCAGCGACTCGATGCTCACCAGCTCCATCTCCTGCTGCGGTACCTCTGGCTCCTTCAGCATGAGCCATAAAAGCACAAAGCTCCCGTGGAAAACGAGAGCTTTGTTGGTACTTTGTCAGCAATCTGAGAGCAGCCGGATGGCTGCTCTTTTTGTTGCGGAGCAATGCCCACTCCACAGTGAGGAAGGAAATTCGCTGCTTT
>DATEMI010000074.1:0-2425 GCA_035275665.1 Terriglobales bacterium
AGGTGCAGATTGGTCGATCATGGCTTCCTTTCGTTAGACGCCACGGGAAAAAACCGCATTGGGGATAACATTATCGCCCTAATGTTCCAAAGGCGCCGCGAGCAGCCGCTTCACGACTAGCGCCATCGGCACCGTAAAGAACATGTGAGACATGAATCCGCCGATGATCACACCAGGATCGTAGTAGTTTGGATGATCGTTCGAGGCGATCATAATGGCCGCATGCATCACGATCCAAGCCGCCGGCGCATAGAGGAGCGCCACGAGCGTCGCCTCATAGCCTCGGCGGCGAAAATACGGCCAGATCGCAGCAAACAGAACGCCCCACGCGATCGCAAAAGTAAAATGGATTCCGGTCCCAAGAAAATAGGCCCAGCCGCCGATAGCTCTTTGGAATTTCAATCCAAAGACCAGGCCTGTTGCGTTCGGAGGGATGCCGGCCAACGGCATCAGATGCTGCGCTCCGACCCAAACCACGGCCTCGTAGATCCAGATCACAACTCCGCCGACCAGACCACCGATCAATCCAGCTCGGATGACCGTCCTTGCTGTCGGGCGCTTTAAAGCATCACAGGTGGATGCACTTTGCAGATTCATGGTCTTCGTATCGCTTGCAGCACCCATGTTCGGCTCTCCCGCGGCAAACAAAATCGGCAGTAGCCTCGGACGAATTATACCGTCCAGAATTCGTCGGTGGTCGGAATCCAGCGCACGCGTACTTCGGGAACAAAGGGCGTAATCCATCGAGCAAACTCGTCCATGCCCATGTCTTCGCCAGCTTCGTGCGAGATGAAGATTGCTCCCTTCTCGGCCGAAAAAGCGACATCGCGGGCGTACTCGAACGAATCGTATTCCCTAGCTTCACTGATGATGGCGCAGTCGGCTTGCTGCAGAGCGGACATGTTTTGCGCGAGACCATGGCCGCCATACGCGACTCTGACCACGCGGATGTTCGGATCGCCGATGATGCGTATGCTTTGAGATGGGAGGGCCTTCGCAAGAGACTTCGCCAGACCGACGAGCGTGGTAGGAGGAAGGTTCCAGAGCTTGGGATTACCGTCGACCTGATACCGAACCCAGCCCAAGTCGTGGTTCCAGCCGAGCACGATTCCGTCAGGTTTGTGTGCGTGCCAATCATCGTGAATGCGCCATACCACGAGTTTGTTGTTGTTGGCCCACTCGAGTTTCAGCTTGTAGAGCAGGTCGTCCTTCGCCAAATCGATGCGGTCTCCGTCACTATAGAATGTCGGCTCGTGGACAATGATCATGTTCAGACCAGCCTTCTGTGCGAGCTGCAGCACTCGGAGGTTGCCCCCAAACGAGGTTGCTATCCCCGTGACCATCGAGTCCGGGCCGCCGATTTTGAACGTGTCGCGATAGCTCGTGGTAATCCAAGGAATCCCGATGTTCTTCTTAATGCGATCGACAACTTCTCCGGCGGTGAGTTTGGCGGTTTGGGCCCGCGTCAGTTTGTAGGCGACCAAGCCTGCTCCAACTATAAACGCAAACTGTCTTCTCGATAGACTGCTCATGATGTTCTCCATGTCGCGTTCTCCTCTCTAGCATCAGGAAGGCATCCATGCCGGTTCGCCCGTCGGGACCCATTCGACCGGAACTTCGCTGATAAATGACTTGATCCAGACCGCCATTTCGCCACACCCCGGCTCTTCGGAAACTTCCTGACCCAGAAGAATCAACGCTTGCTTCAGTCCGGCAGCGTGCAAGTCGAAAGAGTAAAGGCAGAGTTCGTTCTCCCATTGCGGTTCGCCCATGACGAGCAAGTCGACACCGGGTTCTTTCAGAAGCTGTTGAATGTCTGAAAGCCAATACATGCCGTGCGACAGAGCCGCTTTCGTGATGCGTACATGGGGATCTCCGCCGACTCGCATGCTTTTCATCTTCAGCGTTCTCTTGATCGTCTGTGCGGTGTCCTTGAGGCTCGCTGGCGGAATCGCGAAGAAGCCGTTGTTCGTGGCCCACGGCTGGCCGCCGGATGGTTTGTAGAACTTCTCCCACCCCAGCGCCTTAGCGAGACCTTGCAGCTGCGCGTCCGGTTGGCGAGAGCTCCAGTTCTCGAAGAAGCGGTAGACGATGAGATTGTTAGCGGCGATGTAGTCGCGCTTTGCGCGGAAAATAGGGTCGTTGTCCATCGACGCCGGTCCCCGTCCAGCAGCACCGCCACCGACGCCGCCTGGCCCGAAGCCGCCTGTGCCCGGGCGAAGCTGAGCCGCCGCCCGTGCCCAGAAGGGCGATTCGCGGCTGATGACCATGTTGTGCCCGGATACTGACCTGACCGGGGATTTTTGTACCAGGCGAAGTGAGAGAGAATTCACCTGGAGGAAAGACCGGTCATGCCCATGATCCGCTACAAGCCGGAGCAGATTGTAACGCTGCTGCGGCAAATTGAAGTCGCCATCGCCAACGG
>DATEMI010000075.1:0-2732 GCA_035275665.1 Terriglobales bacterium
TACTGCACAATCAGTGTTTCGTAGCCGCGGAGAAACGGACTGCTTTCCGTGAGGCGCTCATTCCAGAGCAGGACCACCCAGCCTTGCGGGCGCAGGATGCGTCGAAATTCGGCTTTGGCACGCGGCCAATCGAACCAGTGAAATGCCTGGCCTGCAGTAATGAAATCGATGGAAGCGTTCTCTAATCGAGTACCTTCGGCTCGTCCGTCTATGCTGCGATAGCCTCCGCGATTTCCGAGCAACTGCTTTCCGGCCTCGCGCATTTCCGCATTGGGCTCAATCGCGAAGACTTCGTTTCCGTTGTCAAGAAAGAGCCGCGCCAGATTTCCCGGCCCGGAACCGATATCGGCGATCACCGAACTTGGAGTCAGTCCGCAGCGGGAGCGCAACAGTTCGATTACCTGCGGAGGATATCCGGGCCGGTACCTTACATAATCCTCAACGCGGTCGGAGAAGCGTGTAAGCGAATCTTTGGCGCTCATTTCGAAGATTTATGGCGTCGGCCGGTGCTGCCCGCTCGAGTTGCAGGTTTCCTCGCAGACCTGCGCGCAGGAGCTTTTGCAGTTCTTGTTGATCCGGAGTCTTTGCCGGCTTTTTTCGCACTCGGTTTACGGAGATCCCCAACCGAGAGTTTATGCGCGGACTTCCAGAGCCGCTCCAGGTCGTAGAACTTGCGCGCCGCCTCAGAAAAAATGTGAACGACAAAATCTACATAATCGAGCAACACCCAATCGGCCTGATTGTAACCTTCCACCTGGTTGGCGGGAACTCCTTCGCGCTTGAGGCGCAGTTCCACTTCATCGGCGATGGCCTGAATCTGTCTGGGATTTTTGCCGCTGCAGATTACGAAGTAATCTGTGAATGCAGAGGAGTTCTTGTCCATTTCGAGGATGCTGATGTCCTCGCCTTTTTTTTCTTCGCAGGCCTTTACGGCAGATGCTACCTGAGTTCGGATTTGCGCACTCATTCGTCTGGTTGGATTCTTCTCCGTCGCGCGAGTTTGCTGACCTGATTCTATTCTCAGTGCTCTCAGCGCCGCGATTTCTTTTTCGCAGCGCTGGTGTGAGTGGGTGCGGTCGCGGTTTCGGCTGCTTTGCTGGCGCGGTACAGGCGAGTCTTGCGGATGTACTCTGCGACCGCATCTCCGACGTAGCCCTCCAGCCGACGTCCCGAAGAAGCGGCTGCGGCGCGGAGTTGGGTCGAGGAAACACGCTCAGAAACATCTTCCAGCAGATGCAGCACAACACCGGAAAACGCCATGATTGCGCCCGACGAAGCAAGACTGCCCGCGCTTTTTCGCGCTGCCTTCAAGACCTCATCCTTTGGACGCAGCTCTTCGGGTAGTGCGCCGGCGATGTCACCCAGCGAGTATCCCGGACGATTTGCCACGATGAATTCGCATTCCCGCAGCAGATCAACAGGTCGATGCCACTTAGCAATGTCGAGGAATGCATCGATGCCAATGAGGAAATAGAGCTTGTCAACTTTCTTGAGCTCGCCTTTCAGGCGGCGAATTGTCTCCAGCGAGTAGTTCGGCTTTCCCGTTTCGGCATAAAGGCGAGCTTCCATGTCGGAAGGGATGAATGCCGGATGTCCGGATGTGCCGAGCGCGACCATCGCCATCCGATGCGCGAAGGTGGCGAACGTTTGATTCTGCTTGTGCGGCGGAAGCTCGGCAGGCACGAACAAAACCTTGCCCAGCTCGAATCGCTTGGCTGCGCTCTCGGCAACCGCTACGTGCCCGCGATGCACGGGATCGAAGGTGCCGCCAAAAAAGGCGATATTCACGGCAAAGAGTGTAAATGAGAGCTAGAAGGCGATCATCTGCCGACAGTCATCAAGGCTGGAGTGGAGACGTCGAGCTGGCGGGCGAGCCAGGAATCGAGTGCCGATTTGGTACTTGTAGGCATGGTTGTGAAGCGAACGCCTACGCGGCCGGCGTCGTTGGTCCAAACGAACTCGCCTTTGGCTTCGAGCGAACGATTGCAGCCTGGAAGCTCGAAGCGGAGTGAGACGGAGCCTGTCATATCGGCGGTACGGGTTGTGGCCAGAGCCACGCCGCCTTCGCTGATATTGCTTAGTGGGATGGGAACGTCGCGCAGATTGCCGTAACTGACGTGAGCGGTGGTCTGCAGCGCATGGCGGTGATAACGACGCCGTTCGCGCAGAATCAGCCCGTGCGCAGCTCGCAAACTACGCGCAGCTCGGTCGGGCGAAACAGGCTTATCGAGCACGAAATTCGCCCCAATGGCGAAAGCGTCTTTCACCGTGGTTACACGATTTGTGATGGCGAAGACGATCGATTTAGCGTTGGACTTGCCTTTGCGCAGTTCGCGGATCAGATCACAGCCGCTCTGGACGTCGTCGCAGTCGATAAGAATAGCGTCGAGCTTGCGCCGCTCGATGGTCTGCCGGGCGGCGTCGGTGGAAGTGACCGTCTCCAGGTCAATGCTCACCGTTTCCAGCACACGTCTGATAACGCGCAGGACTTCCTGATCGCGTGTGAGGAGGAGCGCTTTCAGCATCACCTCCAAAATCTATCGTCGTTTACCAGTTGGGCACAGCTAACGAACGTAACGGCACCTTCGATAAAGTAACTAAAGTCGAAGGCGGTTGCTGTTCCTTTTCCGCAGTTTAATAAAAGAGCCCGAGAAATTAGCTACTTACAGACTTACTTCCTTGCGATTTTCGTGGTCTTCGCCGGTCTTTTGGTCGAGGTTTTTGAGGACTTG
>DATEMI010000076.1:0-2202 GCA_035275665.1 Terriglobales bacterium
CGCCATCCGGAGCTCGCGGACGCAGGCCGAAACCAAATAGCGACGCGGATCGCCATCGGCGCTTTGCGCTATTTCATGTTGAAGTTCACCAAGAATGCGGTAATCGCCTTCGATTTCAAAGACGCGCTTAGCTTCGAAGGCGAAACGGGCCCGTATGTGCAGTATGCGATCGTGCGTGCTTCGAACATCTTCCGCAAAGGCGACACGACTCCGGAACGGTCTCTAAAGTTCTCCGATGAGTTCTCGACGTTCCTGGATCGGGAAGATGACATCTGGGAGCTGTGGCTTACGGCGGGTAAGCTGTCGTTAATGGTCGATCAGTGTATCTCGACCACGGAGCCGGCATATCTTGCGAAGTTCGCGTTTCAGCTCGCGCAGATGTTCAACAACTTCTACCATCGCCATCACATCCTGACTGAAGAAGATGCGACGAGAAAGGCGCTCCTCCTGGCGACGGCTGCGGTGGTGAGACGCGAGCTGATCCGGACGCTTGCAATTCTCGGAATCGAAGCGCCCGAAGTTATGTAGAGAGAAAACAGGTTAGAGGGTACAGGTTACAGGGAACAGTAAAAGCCGAGCAGCGTACCTCGCGCATGGAACTGTTCTTCGAATTGCTCGCTATCAACGAAGAGGTTGCGTCTTTCCCTGTAACCTGTCCCCTATTCCCTGTCCTCTATTAGGCCGCCACCATTTCCCGCGGGCTCTGATCGACGTTGTTTGTGCCGATCTTCCCCATCAGCTCATCCCAGCTGGAGACGACATAATCCCGCTGCGGCAGGCCGGCTTTCTCATCGGCAACCACGAACAGCTTCTGCGACGGATCGCAATTCTTGATGTGGTCGCAGAGTTCGAGCGCCGAGTTGGCGTTTTCGACAACATTCACGACGATCAGGTCGAATGCACCTGGCTTGCAGCGGCCGCGCGCGTCAGGCATGCGCAGCACTGGATACACCTTGTATCCCGCATTCTTCAAGGCCATGTTGCGATCTTTGCGGCGATAGCGGTCTTTGTCTTCATCGACAACCAGCGCTCGGCGCTGCGGGGTGGAGGCCGTATTGTTCATTCTGTTCTCGAATTGCATAGTGTCCCTTGTGAGTGCGAAAGATTCCAGGGGTGTACTACTTTACAAATAGAGAGAAGCTGAAGGAGGACTGCGGGTTGCCGCGAGAAACTCACAATATTCGAGCATTTCTCCATCACGCAGGATGCAAGCAGGACCTCCTGAAGGATTGCTTAGAATTTAGAGCGACGGAGTTAACCAGCTAAGCAACCTTTCCCCAACCCAGAGAAGACATCGTCCAAAACACATTTAACGATCCGCCGCATCCCTGCGCGCTTCCGTTTCTAGTACGTTCGTATTATTGCTGCCTCACTTTTTCACCATTACATTTTCGGAACTCTGAATTCCTGCAAGTCGTCAAACGCTGCAACCGATTTCGGGTTCGCAGCCTTGCCGCAGACCCAACTGTTTTTCGGAGACTCGACTCAATGCGTAACTTGGTTTTGCTCCAGGCTCTTCTTGGGCTCGCGATCAGTGCATTCGGCCAGAGCAATTACGGCGTCATCACCGGAACCGTCACCGATGTGCAGCATCTGAGGGTCGCTACAGCGACGATTCAACTCGAAGCGGCCAGCACGGGAGCGGTGCGGCGCGTAATCACAAACGACCAGGGCCTCTTCGAAGCACCGGCTCTATTGCCTGACGACTACCAAATCATTACAGAAGCTCCAGGATTCGCATCCGCGACGCAGTCGGTCCGACTCGAGGTAGGACAGAGGCTCGCAGTCGATGTAATGCTCAAAATTGGTCCCGTAAGTGAAGGTGTGAAGGTCTCGGCTGACAATGAAGTGCTGCATACCAAAGATGCGAGCGTCGGTGAAGTGATTGAGCCTAAATCAATCAAAGAGCTTCCTCTCAATGGCCGAATGCTGATCGATCTTGTGCTCACGGTGCCTGGTGCACACTTGGGCTTTGGCGCGCAGTCAGGAACTACGAATCCTCTCTACTGGCGTCCGGGCCAGCGTTCGGCGGTGGTGATCGGAGGCAATCGTCCGAACGCAAACTACTTTCTTCTTGATGGCGCGACCAATACTGATCCGACATTCAATACCCAGAACCTGAGCCCTTCTCCCGATGCGGTCAAAGAATTCCAGGTTCAAACCAGCAGCTACACCGCGGAAATGGGCGGTGCAGGCGGCGGA
>DATEMI010000077.1:0-11947 GCA_035275665.1 Terriglobales bacterium
TCTCCTGCGGATACCAGCGCCAGGCTCGATACTCCTTTCCGCAGTTCGCGTATGCGATCTAGCAGGTAATCTGCGGCGCGCTCACAGGGCCAGTCATCGGGTGTGTTGTCGATCTCGACTGCGAATCCATGTTTCGCGAGCAATGCTCCTGCGGCATCTGCCGCTGAGGCGCTCGAGAGAATGGGCCACCAGCGCGAACTCACAAAGATGGGATCATCCGCTTTGGGAGTTTCGTGGAGTAGTCGTTCGACAAAAACCTTTCCGACCCTTTCGGGAAATTGAGCTGTAAGTCCATGGTGTTCAGCAATGCGATAGCAGTCGCCGTTCGTCGACGAGTCCGGCATCGTTGGGCCGGAGGCGAGTGCATCGAGCGCATTCTCCGGAACGTCGCTCACCATGATACTCACCTGCTTTGCTGGACATGCAGCCTGCGCGAGCCTTCCTCCCTTGATCGCGGAAAGGTGCTTACGGATGGCGTTGATTTCGCCAATAGTTGCGCTGGAATGCACCAGTACGCGATACATTTCGACGAGATCGTCGAGAGAGATTTCGTCGCTGTACGGAACCTCGACCAATGCCGATGCTCCTCCGCTGATCAGGTAGATCACTAGCGTATGTTCGTCGAGTCCTGAGAGATACTTGAGAATGGCTCTCGCAGCACTCACCGATTCCGCATTTGGGAGGGGATGTCCTCCGATGAAATAGCGAAATCCAGAATGCTGGGATTCAGGCAGATGCGGAGCTACTACTACGCCTTCGAGCTGTGGCCCGGTTTGGGCAATCAGCGAGTCAAGCATCGTATGCGCCGCCTTGCCGATTGAGACGACTAGGACGCGGCTATAGGAGCTCAAGTCGCAAATATCCTGCTCGACCCGAAGCACACCGCGCGAGTACTCGACCTTCTTCGCAAAGACGTTGGGCATGCTGACCTGTCGAAGCGTGTCGAGGAAGACCTCGCGCACAAGTGCGCGCATCGAGTCGAAGTCGGACGGTGCGCCTTCGTTCATCAGGCGCGCTGTGCCGCAAGCGCAGGGAAGTGGCGCGGCACCCACTCGGTGATGGCATCACGCATCACCGGCAGCTTGCCTTCGAAAAAGTGATCGGCGTTCTCGACCAGCACAAATTCTTTTGGCTCGGCAGCGAGTTTGAAGATCTCGCGCAGATTCGCTGCCGGCGCGAACTGATCGTGGTCGCCGCTGACCATCAGTTTCGGCTTGCTGCAATTTGCGAGGTAGGAGTACGTGTAGAGCCGCTCCTCGACTGCAAGTGGAGTCCCAAGCGCGATGAGACCGACCACGCGCTCATCAGCGCAGCAGGTTTTCAATCCTGTGGCTGCGCCAAAGGAGAATCCGGCAAAGATGATGGGCCGCCGGTATTCGCGTTCGAGCCAGTCGAGTGAAGCGCGAATATCGTCGCGCTCGCCTCGGCCATGGTTGTGCGTGCCCTCGCTGAGTCCGGTGCCGCGAAAATTGAAGCGCAGGACAGGAAGACCGAAGGCATTGAGCGCCTTCGCTGCGTGATACACGACTTTGTTATGCATGGTGCCGCCATGCAGCGGATGTGGGTGGCAGACGAGAGCCGAGTATGGCGCGTCGGAGTCGCCGGCATTCAGAAGAGCTTCGAGCCGTCCTGTAGGGCCGGTAAGGAATATAGATTGGATCGCGTTCGGCAATTGGGCTCAACAGCATTCTAGCCGCAACAGCATCCTTACCCATTTCGCGATTTCATGATTGTAAGTTTCGTGATTTGAAAATCGCGAAATCACAAAATTCCCAACTTCGACCTCCCCAAGTATGCTGTCTCCATGGACCTGGTTCGGCTTACGCGCGAGCTCATCGACATCGAATCCATTACCGGGAACGAGGCTGAGGTTGGGGAATATCTCTATCGCCTTCTTTCCAAACTGGGATATCGCACAGAGAAGATGCGAGTCGAGGGCGCGCGCCACAATATTTATGCGCCTCTTGATGCGCATCCCGATTTGGTCCTTTCGACGCATATGGATACGGTGCCGCCATTCAACCCGTCGTCGGAAGATGGCGAAAAGGTTTATGGCCGCGGCTCCTGCGATGCCAAAGGGATCATTGCTGCACAGATCGCTGCCGCCGAGCGCCTGCGAGGAAGCACCTCCCGTATTGGATTGCTTTTCCTGGTTGGAGAAGAGCGCGATAGTCAGGGTGCCAAAGAGGCAAACCGTCACCCTCCGGGTTGCCGGTTTCTTATCAATGGAGAACCGACGGAAAACAAAATCGGTCGAGCGTCGAAAGGTACGCTGCGAGTGCAACTCACGGCTACAGGACGCATGGCCCATTCGGCGTATCCGCACTTAGGAGAATCGGCGATCGAGAAGCTGGTGAACGCGCTGCATCGATTGTTGGAGATGCCTCTGCCCGATAATCCTGAAATCGGGCCAACCACTATGAACATCGGCCAGATCGAAGGCGGGCGTGCTCCTAACGTCATTCCCGATTTTGCGCGCGCGCAGTTGCTTTACCGGCTGGTGGGAACGACGGAAAAGCTGCGCAAGGACATTCAAGCTGCGGTGAACGGGCTGGCTACTCCTGAGTTTGCGCTGGAGATTCCCTATGTGAAGCTGCTCACAGTGGACGGCATTCCCGAGATGATCGCCGCCTTCACGACCGATATCCCCGCTCTGACGAATTGGGGTAAAGCAGTGCTCCTTGGCCCGGGATCGATCCACGTCGCACATACCGACGGCGAGTTCATTCCAAAACGGGAATTGAATGAGGCGGTGGACTTGTATGCGTCGATTGCGAAGAAATTGATGGCATCGTAGCCTTGTCCTAGAACCCGTCTCGCGGCCCTACGAACTGTCATCCTTTCCAGCGCAGCGAAGATGTCTCGGATTACAAGGATTGGTGTTGCGCTGAGGGGGATCTGCTGTTCTGCCCGAGGCAAGAGCAGGTCCCCGGGAGCGCAAAGACGGTGACAGGAGAACGGGAGCAACTCGTGGCGCTCGCCAGGGATGACAGTACGTTGAGGGAAACTGTCCTTGAATTGCTGCTCGCAGTTAAGGACTCGTCAGCACGCTCTCCTGCTGCGAAGCCAACCGCAACACATGCTTACTCGGCTTCACCGGCGCCTCGGCGACATACTGCATGAATGCCTTCACCGCCTCGGCTCCGTCCTTGTAGCCCTGTTCAATTGCGGGGCGGACGATGTGGCCATCGAAATCGAGAAGCGTTGCGGCAAGGGGAGCGGCCGGGCGAATCGTGAACGCCTTCAGGTAACGATAGGTGTGAGTGCCTACCTCGAGCACGATCTGCTCGGGACGCAGGCCGTTCTTCTCCGCATATCCTTCACAGATTTGATTGACGTTGCTAAGCAGTCGCAGCTCCGCGAGCACATTGCGCGACATGAGAATGTCGAAGGCTCGCATCCCGACGTCGAAGAACGTTTTTATTTTGGGAACGATCTCCTTCTCGGCATCGACGGTGACGAGGAACACCACGTCAGCACCCAGTCTGATCGCTGGCGTGATGGGCTGCTTTGCTACCAAGCCGCCATCTGACCATAGTCCTCCGTGCATCTTTACTGGCTCGTAGGCGATGGGGAATGCCGAGGACGCGATCACCGCATTCATCGCATCGTGCGCGTACTCAAAGTGCGAGTGCAGAAACTCAGTATCGACTCCAGGATCTTTTTCCAACTCTTCGAGTTTCTTATTCACGAAGTACCGCTCTCGTCCGGTATAGAGTTCTGCTGCCGTCATTACGACGCGCATGGCCGAGCGGCGAAGTCTCCGCGGATGAATCCGGCTCTTGAGGAAACGGGTTCGCTCATAATTCTGAAAGAGCCCTGGATCCAACGGAGATTTCAGAATCTTTTGGCTCACGCTACTCGCTGCATTGCGCAAAATCGGCCAGGCAAGGGCAATCGCCAGCAGAACGATCCCGAGCACCAGAATCGATCGCGGAGTGAATGTGAACGTCGGCGAAGCCTTGAATTTCACGCGAGTAGAGATCAGCAGCCAGACGACAAAAAGAAGTAGAAATGCATTGGCCGCCAACGATGGCGCAAGCTTCTTCCGCTCGGGGATCCACGGGCTTCGTCGAAGCGCATGGATCACCACGTAGTATGCGTATGAGAGTTCCGTGTAATTGAAAACGATCGTGAGTCCCGCGACGCCGAGGAACAGCCATGTCAGCAGAGGGCTGCTTTGGTGAAAGTAGATGCCGAATCGGTGCAACAAATCGGCGAACGCATTCCCAAAGCCGGCCGTGGCGGTGATCAGCCCCGCGAGGACAATGAGGTAGCGCGACCAGTCGATTCCAACTGTAGTCGGCGTCAGATCGAGCCAGCCTTGGACCAGGGGCTCGGCATTGCCATAAAAGCCGCGCCCGTGTGCTGCATACGAGGCCCCATTGATCGCCCCGATCGAGGTTGAGGTGAGAATGTGGGTGGGAAGCTGTGCGTCCTGGAACGCCAGCAGAACTCCGGCCTCGTAGGCGCCGCGTGCGCCCCCACCAGACAACACTACGCCGATGCGTCCGGTGAAGCGCTTCCACAGCCCCGCCGGGTTCTCAGGCAGGCTCGCGCGGAATTCCCGTCGCTCCTCTTCAAGCAGATTTTTCAGCTCAAATCGAGTCTCGATAGACGAAGGATAGCGCGATTTCGGGAAGACAGTGTCGGTTACTCCGGTACCTGCGCGTAAGTGTGGCAACGTGAAACCGGGCGCCCCTCGCCCGGATGTTAACAATTTAGTAATTGTTGTTTCAGCAATCGCGAACTCACACAATTGCGAAATCCACTCAAGCACCGGCCGGGTTCCACGTTGTTTCGCTCAAGTTCATATAATCGTGCCCTGAATGAGAAGCGTTCTTATCCTCCTCCTTAGCGTAGTACTCACGACCTCAGTCAGGGGCCAGCAAGGTAGTGGCGATCTCGTTACGCGCGCCCAACAAGCTATTTCACCGCTTGAGGGCGAGGTCAAGGTTCACGGACTGCAGCAGACTGTAAAAGTTGAGCGCGATAACTGGGGAGTGGCGCACATCTATGCGCCCAACCAGCACGATCTTTTCTTCGCGCAAGGATTCGTTGCTGCGCAGGACCGCCTCTTCCAAATGGAGATGTGGAAGCGCGCAGGGCAAGGGAGGCTCGCCGAGGTGCTGGGCAAATCGGCGGTCGAGCGTGATCGATATGCCAGGCTGCTACGCTATCGCGGTGACATGCAAGCGGAATACAGGAGTTACGCGCCGGATGCGCTCAGCATTCTGACGGCTTTTACCGATGGCATCAACGCGTACATTCATTACATCAACTCTCCTGGCGGGCCGGGATTGCCGATCGAGTTTCAGTTAACTGATTTCAAGCCCGAACCGTGGAAGCCCGAAGACTGTCTCTCGCGCATGGCGGCCTACTCCATGACCGGTAACGCGCGGTCTGAGCTGCTCGATGCCGAGCTGCTTGCAAAGATCGGTTCTGATAAGGCACAACAGGTGATTGATCCTGACCCGCATACAGCGCTCGATCCCGAATCGGGAATCGATTATGCGGGTTTCAGCCCAAAGTTGCTGAATGGACTTGTCGGAGGCGACGTTCGCATCGAATTTCCTTCGCGCGATAACCCGGTCGGCAGCAATAACTGGGCGATCTCCGGCAAGCTCACCACAACGGGTAAGCCCATTGTGGCAAACGATCCACATCGCGTGATTGCCGTGCCTTCGCTGCGCTACATCGTGCATCTGGTGGCGCCGGGGTGGAATGTGATCGGCGCCGGCGAGCCTGCGCTGCCGGGAGTTGCGATTGGACACAATCAACGCATCGCCTGGGGGCTGACCATCTTCCCAGTCGATCAGCAGGATCTCTACATTGAAGAACTCAATCCGGCAAATTCCCGGGAGTACAAGCAGAATGGCAAGTGGCGGCAAATCCGAGAGGAGACGACCACCATCAACGTAAAGGGCGCGTCGCCGGAAACTGTGAAACTGCAGTTCACCGAGCACGGGCCGGTTCTTTGGGAAGACGCGAGCCATCATCGCGCGCTCGCCCTCCGATGGGTAGGCAGCGAGGCGGGAACGGCAGGTTATCTGGCCTCGTTGTCAGTCGATCGTGCGCAGAGCTGGAAGGAGTTCCTCGCGGCGCTGGAGCGCTGGAAGTTGCCGCCGGAAAACATGGTCTATGCCGATCTGGACGGCAATATCGGGGAACAATCGGCCGGGCTTACGCCAATCCGAAGCTGGACTGGCCTCCTTCCTGTCTCCGGAAGTGACGGCAAACATGAATGGAACAGATTTGTTCCGCTCGACCAGCTCCCACGTATATTCAATCCGGATCAAGGCTGGTTTGCCACCGCGAATAATCGCACGATCGCCGAAGATTACAAATACAAGGTCGGGTACGAGTGGGCGACTTATCGCGTGGAGCGAATTCGCAAGGTGCTGAGCGGATTTGCAGACAAGCAGCAGAAGATCCGAGTGCAAGACAGCGAGAGCCTGCAGAATGACGTGTACTCAATGCCCGCTGACGAACTCATCCACATGCTGCCGCGGCGCAGCGAAGGTCCGGAGGCGCGGTTTGTCGACATGCTGAAGGACTGGGATCGCGTTCTGCGCTCGCCTTCCGTCCCTGGTGCACTCTATGAAGTTTGGGAGCGCCATCTTCGCAATGCGCTTTTCAACAGATTGGCAGGCGACTCAGCGGGCGAGTTCGCAAACCACTTCGGTCTGCAGCAGGCGATGGACTACCTGAAGTCGCTTTCCGCTGCGGACCAGCAGCAGATTCTGCTGTCCACGTTGGCAGATGCCGGACACGAGATGGAGCAGAAGCAGGGCGACGATCCGGCGCTGTGGTCCTGGGGCGGAATCCATACGATTACCTTTCGGCACTCCCTCGACCAATTGCCGGGAGCGCGACAGTTGTTTGACCTCGGGCCGGTTGCGCGTCCCGGCGACGGAAACACCGTTGATGCCACAGGTAGCTCAGGCAGCGGATTCGCGCAGGTTTCTGGCGCCAGCTACCGCGAAATCTTCGACCTGAGCAACTGGGACAACTCGCTCGCCATCAACACTCCTGGGCAGAGCGGACAGCCGGGAAGCTGGCATTATGCTGATCTCCTCCCATTTTGGGAGGCAGGCCAATATTTCCCCTTGGTGTACTCGAAAGCGGCAGTAGAGGAGAATGCGAGTAAGGTGCTGACGTTGCTGCCAAATAGGGATACTTCTTCCCCTGCTCATAAGTAGCGCGAATATGCTGCCGAACGAGTCCCGAGCGAATTCTGAGGTCGTCCGCTTCGCTGAGTTCGAGGCTGATTTGCGCACCGGGGAACTGCGTCGCGATGGCCGTTTGCTGAAAGTCCAGGGCAAGCCGTTCCAGGTTCTCAGTGCTCTCCTGGTTCGTCCCGGAGACCTCGTCACGCGCGAAGAACTGCGGCAGAGTCTCTGGCCTGCAGATACCTTCGTCGATTTCGAACATGGCCTGAATACTGCGATCAATAAAGTTCGCGAGGCGCTGCGCGATTCAGCCAGCAATCCTCGATTCATCGAAACGCTGCCGCGACGAGGGTATCGTTTCATTGGAGCCGTTTCCAGCAATTCCGTTCCGGCTATATCACGAGGTCGCCACAGTGCCGCACACGAGGCAGAGCTTCTTCCGCATACATCCGACGAACTGCCCAAGGCTTCGCGGACCGTGGCGCGCGCTTTGTTGTTGCTGATCGAATTTGCATATCTGGTGTCTTACATTGCAGCGCTGCACTACCTGCTGTGGGTAAGGATGGTGGCGAAGTTCAGTTTTGGTCCTGTGCAGGCGTTGACAGTAACGTCCGGAATCATTCTGTGGTGCGCGATGGGGCTGCCAGTTCGCTTCTATCTGCTTTTCGCGCTTGCTTTCGACTATCACCTCTTCGGGGAGAAATTTCGGCGTCTATTTCCATTCCTGCTTGTTATCGACGAGTTCTGGTCGGGGATGGCGCTGTTCCTGGTTCCTACTATTGGCCTGGGATTTGGATTTGCGCTGTTCGTCGCGGCGATCTACTCACCCTTCGCTCAAAGGACGCTGGTGCGGATGGGATATGGCTAGACTAGTGGTTGTCATTCCGAGCGTAGCGCCCGATGTTTGGGGCAGAGAGAGGAATCCCTACAGTGATCAACGGTGCTGTTCTAAAGCGGTGCTGGTCTTCCTTCGAGTGCATGACGCCCATAAGGATTCCTCGCTTCGCTCGGAATGACAAAGTAGGCTGAGACGTCAAATGGCTTCAGCCACCACCTCTGACGGCGCTTCCTTCCCGAATTCGCCTTCCCATTTTGCAATCACGACGCTGGCGAGGCAGTTGCCGATTACGTTTACCGTTGTCCTCGCCATGTCCATAAGCGCATCGATTCCCAAAATGATATAGACAGGCCAGATTGGAAGATTGAAGCTGCCGAGGGTTGCCATGAGGATTACCAGACTCGCGCGCGGCACACCGGCTACGCCTTTGCTGGTGAGCATGAGCGTGAGTACGAGCAGGATCTGCTCACCGATTCCGAGAGAGCGTCCTGCGGCTTGCGCAACGAATACGGCGGCCAGCGTGAGATATAGCGTGCTGCCGTCCAGATTAAAACTGTAGCCGGTGGGAATCACGAACGCGACCATTTGCCGCGGAACTCCGAGCGCCTCCATTGATTCCATGGCGCGTGGCAGTGCGGCCTCGGATGTGCTCGTGGCGAAAGCAATCGCCGCCGGCTCGGCGACAGCTCGGATGAATCTGCGCACCGGAACTCGCGCTAGTAGAGCTACAGGAAACAGCACACCCCCGAGAAAAACGAATAGAGCAACATAAAGTGTTCCAAGCAGCTTGGCTAAGTTCGAGAGGACATTCACACCAAGCTGGCCGATGGTGTAAGCAATTGCCGCTCCGACGGCCGGGGCAGCTAGATACATCACGATGTTGGTGAATTTGAACATCGTTTCCGAAAGACTCTCGAAGAAACTGAGCAAAGGCCGTCGCTTTGGTTCGGGCAACATGCCGAGAGCGAGTGCGAAGATCAGCGCGAAGACCACCACCTGCAGGACTTGTCCTTCGGCGACAGATTTGGCGATGTTCTCGGGAAAGATGTGGACGATCAAATCGCTAGAGCTTTGCTTCTGAGGGATGGTGGGCGCAGCAACCTGATCGGCGGGAGCGCGGACGCCAACACCTGCTTTGCTGATATTGATTGCCGCGAGTCCAATCACCAGCGCAAGCGTCGTGATCACTTCGAAGTAGATTAGGCACTTTATGCCCATGCGTCCCACTTGCTTCAGGTCGGAGTGTCCAGCAATTCCAACCACCAGCGTGCTGAAGATCAGCGGCGCGACGATGGCTTTGATCAGTCGCAGGAATATCTGCGTGATCACCTGAAGACTGACTGCCTGGTGCGGGAAGTCATGGCCGAAGACTCCGCCGATGAGCATCGAAGCAAAGATCCAAGTCATCAGTGATCGGCGCAAGGAAGCATAGAGCACTAGAGCAGCGAGAACGGCCCATCGAGCAATCAAGAGCAGCCATCGGGGAAAAGAATGACCAAGAGAAAGCAAGCCGACGAAGCTATCAATTGCGATTAGTGCGAACACGATGCGCAGCCAGAAATGCTGATTTGAGAAAATTCGTGGCGCCATGAGCATGGTCGAGACAAGGTAACACGAGAGGAAGCGACGAAGCCGCGAAGCTGCGGGAGTTGTTTGGCCTGACCTATTGCATTCGAACGGTGGTTTCTGATGATTGGACGAGATGGACTTGGTGGACGTTGTGGACTGACGATGCTTGTCGCGTTCTAAACCAATGCAGTTTAGAAGCTTCGCAGCTCAGAAGCTGGGGTTCCCCGCATGTACCTTCGTAATGTCATTGTCGGTTCCTGTTGTCACTGCCAGCCGACAACTCTGGCATAAGTAGCGTGTCAGTACCCGGTGAACAGAGACACTCGGGTACCCCCGAGAGGAGAGGACGATACAAAAGATATTTATGAACAAGAAACTTGTTTCATTCGCACTCGCGGCGATGCTCACAGCGACATGCTTCGCCAGAACCGATAGTGACGACAAAAAGCCAACAATCCGTCAGCGGAAAGAGAATCAGCAGGATCGGATTCATCAGGGCGTAAAGAGCGGACAACTGACTCGCGGTGAGACGCGCCACATCGAGAAGAAAGAACGCGCGTTGAATCAGGAAGAGCGCGACATGCGCAAGATGGATCACGGCAAGCTGACCAAGCAGGATCGGAAGACCCTAAATCACCAGCAAAATCAGCTTTCCAAACAGATCTACAAGGACAAGCACAACAAGCGTAAACGTGGATAATTGACCGCCGACGCACAAAAGCCTCCACGTGAGTGGGGGCTTTTATTATTTCGTGATTTCCTGATTTCATGATTTCGCGATTTAACAAAAAACAGCACAGTCACGAAATCCGCGATTGGCACTCAGGGACGCAGTCGGTCGGCACCCTTCACTGAATAGCTGCCAGAGCTTGATCCAGATCCGCAATGATGTCTTCGACATCCTCAATGCCGACCGATATGCGCACCATGCCATCGGTGAGGCCAATGGCTGCTCGCCCCTGCTCGCCTAACGCTGCATGGGTCATGGTGGCGGGATGAGAGATAAGCGTTTCCACTCCGCCCAGAGATTCGCCAAGCGAACAGACACGGACTTTGCGCAGCATTTTTTGTGCGTTGTCGAATGAGCCGGTTTCGAAGGTGATCATCGAGCCGAAGCCGGACATTTGTTTCTTGGAGAGTTCGTGCTGAGGATGATCTGGCAATCCGGGATAGAAGACCCTCTTCACTTTCTTCTGCCGATTTAGGAACTCGGCTACTTGTCTCCCGTTGCGGTCATGCTGCTCCATGCGCACGGCCAAAGTCTTGACGCCGCGCAACACCAGCCAGCACTCAAATGGAGAAAGAATTCCGCCTGTACATTTCTGCACGAAAGCGAAGGTTTCCTTGTGTTTTGGCTTCGTGCAGACGAGCACGCCGCCGAGTCCGTCGCTGTGCCCATTTAGAAACTTTGTCGTGGAGTGCATCACGATGTCGGCGCCCAGCGCGATCGGCTTTTGGAAATACGGCGACATGAAGGTGTTGTCCACGGAAAGTTCTGCTCCGTGAGCGTGTGCGATCTTCGCCACCGCAGAGATGTCAGTCACGGTCATCAGCGGGTTTGTCGGCGTCTCGATGTGGACGAGTTTCGTGGTCCGGCGGATCGCCTTTTCGACTGCTTTGGTTTCTGAGGTATCGACGTAGGTAAATTCGAGTCCGTAGTTGACCAGCACCTGATTGAAGAGGCGCGGCACGCCGCCATAAACATTCGATCCGCAGACGATGTGGTCACCGGACTTCATCATCGTGAGCATGGCCGTGATCGCCGCCATGCCGCTGGCGAAGACGTGCGCCGACGCCCCTCCTTCAAGCGCAGCCAGATTTTCCTCAAGCCGCGTGCGCGTCGGATTGGAGACGCGCGCATATTCATATCCCTTGTTCTTGCCGATTTCTTCCTGAACGTAGGTAGAAGTCGCGAAGATCGGAACGGTGACGGCGCCCGTCGAAGGATCGGGCTCTTGTCCGACGTGGATGGCGCTGGTAGCGAATCCTCTATTGGAGTTGTGAGTCTGGCTCATACTGCCAGAATACCAAGGCCGATTGAACACGGAGGACACGGAGGCAACAGACGATCCAAAGCGAGTTGATTCGCATTGGGATCGCTTGCCGCCTGCGAGCAATGCCCTATGCAAACCGTACCTGAAGCGAAGAGTAGACGTCAGTACAATCGGAAACTGATCTCGGCATCGGTGATCACTGGAGTTGGCTCACCGTCGACGGTAGCAGGTTCAAATCGCCATTGTTTTACGGCATCGAGAGCCACGCGGTCAAACCCATGATCGGACGTGTGCTTTATCTCGAGCTGCCGTGGGATGCCGTGTTCATCCACAACAAAGCTAATCACGTCGGTCCCCGTCTTTTTCTTCTTACG
>DATEMI010000078.1:0-10573 GCA_035275665.1 Terriglobales bacterium
GCCCAGATAAACGCCGGCACTTGCCGCCGCGGTGACGCCAATCATGAAGTTACTGGTCGTGGTGGATACTTTGAAAGGAATACGCATGGCTCGATCCATGGCGATGACTTTTACCGCGCCTGAGCCGATGCCAAGCAGTCCTGAGAGTGTGCCGGCGCCGAACATCAGGCTGAAGCCCGCTGGAACATTGCGCACGCCATAGGCTTGCCGCTGCTCGCCAACCGGATAATCTGCGGCCAGTCTCAGTTTGGCAGCGAGAGCATCGGACTCGACGAGCGCGGCGGCATCCTGCTTCTTCCCAAAAAGGGACTGATACGCAGCATGCAGCAGCACCAGGCCAAAGACAATCGCAATTGCATGCGTGCTGACGCGGGTCGCGAGAAAAGCGCCGAGAATCGCGCCCAATGTAGTCGCAATTTCCAGCAGCATGCCGATGCGAATGTTCGAGTATCCCTCCTTGACGTAAGCGGCCGCAGCGCCGGAGGATGTCGCGATTACGCAAACCAGCGACGCTCCAATCGCGTACTTGATGTCCACGTGAAATAAGAGCGCGAGGGCAGGAACCAGAACGACTCCGCCACCCAGCCCAGTAAGTGCGCCAAGAAAACCGGCCAGCACGCCGGTGGCGCACACGATGATGGTGAAGAGCAGGGCTGTCATCCGTTGCGGAATCGCGTCAGAACAAACTGGCTAGTCTAACGCGATCTCGCAAGTGAGTGCCTGATGACGCATCGAATACGTTATCCGCCCATGCTGTAGAAGAATTCTTCCTGAACGATTTTGCCCTCTTTTACGGTATACAGAGCGGTTTCGTCGAGGTTCATCCGCTTGCCTGCCATTGGACCAGATTTGGCGGTGACGTCGTACTGGAAGCGAACGATGAAGCGGTCTCCATGCGGCCATGGACCTTCCACTTCGCGCCTGTTCACATTGTTGTTTTTCTCAAACCACTCGCCCTTTGCCTTTATGGCGGCAATTCCTTCCTGCCTAGCGGGGCCGGATGGGCCAGTTTGTGGTTCGATGCTGACGATCTTCGAGCTCTAGAGCGTATTGACAGCTTCCGATTCTTTGCCTTTGCTACACAACTCGACCAGCTTCTTTCCTACTTCCAATGCGCTGCTCATGTTTGCTCCTTACGCAAATGAATGTGAACAACGCTATGAGATGAATCGGGGAATTATTTCGGATTCGAATCCTCGGCTACGGATTCTTTGGCTTGGGACGTGCGTAGTCTTCCATAGTCGCTGTCCACTGCAGGAAACGGAACAACTCATGACGCGTGCGCCACAGGAACGTCCAGAATTCGAGAAAGCCAATCTTGTCCATCTTGATGCCGGTGTAGGTCTCGATGCGCCAACGCAAATATGGGCTCCGCCACGGTGCCAGGTGGTGGCCGCGGGTTGCAATCCAGATGAGGCGCAGAACGCGTTTCATGATTTCCGCTTAAGCTATAACGACCGAGACATCGCTGCCTTTGTCTGCACCCGCAAGCCGATTGGCCGCGGCGCGATTCGCCGAGATTTCCAGGTATCCCATGCTGCCGAGAATACCGAAGATCTCTCCCGGCGTGGCCTGGGCGTATGCAGTTCTGATCTTCGTGACTTCTGCTTTGCCGATGACAATACGAAATGCGGGCGGAGTGTGCTCGAAGAGCTGTGGGATGTCTTTTGGCGTGATATTGGTAATCAGATTCCCGAATTTGTCTGTCTTGAGCACCACGCCTTTGAAACTGTTCTCACTCACCGATTTCGGCTTGGGAGCGGAGAAGCGAATGTAGTCACTAATTTCTTCGCCAAACTTTGCCACTTCCACTCCCTTGCTGAGCCAGCCGGCACAGGCGGCAAAGATGTCGCGACCATGAAAAGTCTGGCTTACCGGCTGCAAAAAATAATGTTCAGCCGTTACATGACGAACGCTGAGTCGTTCCGAGCGCTCGTACACCAGCGACAGCACGCCATTGTCAGGCGCCAGAAAGAGATGTTTTTCGTTGACAGCCAGTATAGGACGCCGCTGCGTTCCCACTCCGGGATCGACAACAACCACGTGCACGGTATCAGAAGGGAAATACGAAGCGGCTTGGGAGAGGGCCAGCGCTCCGTCGAGCACGTCGAACGACTGCACCGAGTTGCAGATGTCAACGATGTCCGCCTCCGGATTGATGCTCAGAATCACACCTTTCATCGTTCCTACAAAATGGTCATTCAGGCCGAAGTCGGTGGTTAGGGTGATCAATCGGTTGGGCAATCGGTCGTCCTCAAATGTGAGCTTATTTGCCGAACTTAGCTTGCAGGGAAAATGAAGTCAAGAAAGGAGTTGGTCGGCGTGAGTCATCGGTAATCACTGAAGCCGCATGTTGCGCTTCAGAACAATGATGCACCGAACGGAAATGGTTCCCAAAAGCGCAATCCATAGCAGAACTATCGCCTGAGAAGCAGCGCTGATCGCCGATGTGTTCGCATGTGAGAGCGATAGAGCAATGGGGACGCTCGCAGTTAACGCGCACAAGATTGCGGATATTCTAAGCAGCGTCCCCGTTGTTAGGAACGCCACAAAAACGGAGAAGATGCAGGCCAGAATTCTAATAGGCGAAGTGTCTGGATGGATCTGCCAAAAAGATTTTTCCGATTCGAATACAGAAAACGCTAAAAATAGAGTCCAGATGACGGAGAAGAAACCTACGAAACCATAAGTAAGCAAGTCCACCCAGTCCATATCAACAACAAGTTGTTTCATATCTGCATTTGTCATCGATTTGGACAGGGCTTGCTCCGCGTGATGCTAGTTCAATCAGTAACTTCCGAAGCCTCTGACTCCAGTTCAGAAAGCACGTGATCCTCAACGTTCCAACGCTTCAGTACTTTGAAAATCGTGCTTGTCGAAAACCCTGCGCGGACGAGCATCCGGAAAATCCGCGCAGACTCGCGCTCGTTCTGCGGCTTGTGCAGACGCTTCCGATCAAGAAACTTTCGTGCGAGGTTCTCCTCGTTTACCTCTTCATATGCGCTGCTCACTGCGCGTTCGATCACTTCGGCATGCACGCCTTTGGCTTTGAGATCGGTTATGACGCGTCTTCGTCCGAACTTTTCGTTAGTCAACCGGTACTGCGAATACGCGGCAGCATAACGGGTGTCGTTCAGATATTTCTGCTCTTTCAGTTTTGCGATGACAGCTTCGACGGCCAAAGTGCCATCGTCATCGTTCGAAGCGCGTGCGCGTAAGAGCCTCTTCAGCTCTGCGACGGTTCGCATCTTGCGGGCGAGCGATGCTACAGCATAGTCATACAGCTCAACGTCCGTGAGCTTACGCTTTGCTCCTCTGCTGGCAAATGGCATGGACAGAACGACGAATGGGGCGTAATTGAATTCAAACCATCGAAGTCAGCCGAGCACTGGATGACTTCGATGGCTAAATCGGCTTCTGTTACTGCGGATTCGAGGTATCTCCGCTGTGCTGGTGGCCCTCGCCGCGTTCACCGCGACGGCTCATCATCTCCTCAAGTTTCTTCTGCTGGTCGGAGTTGAGGATGGGACGAATCTGGCTCATGGTGTTCTCGTGAATCTGTTTCATCTTGGCACGACGGTCCTGCTCGGACCCTGAAGTGCTCTGGCGAGCATCCTGCATCTGCTTCATCTGTTCTTCCAAAATCGGTTTGATCTTGGTCTTTTGATCGTCGGTCAGATTCAGCTCCTTTGACATGTGGTCGAGCATCGCCTCGGGGCTCATCATCATTCCGCGACCGTGTCCTTCGCCCGCTCCATGGCCCTGTCCTGTTCCCGATTGCGCACTTGGCTGGCTGCTCTGCGCATCCTGGGGCGTTCCGGCAAAAGCAGCTGCGCTGAAGATCAGCATTGCTGCGAGCGAAAGAATAAGGTTCAGCTTCTTCATAGAGACTTCCTCCTTGAGTTCAGTCCGGGTGCCTGTGGCCGTTGCGGAGATGATTAGAACACCGTTCTGTCGGAAAAGTAAAAAGGCCTCAACCGGAAGTCGAGGCCTGAAGAGCTGAATCGAAGGGAATTAGAACTTATATCCGAATCCGAACGAGATCACCGGGAAGAATCGAGCAGGCGAAGCCGAATGATTGATCTTCGCTTGCTCGGAGAGGACGTTGCTCTGGAACGTAGGATCCGAAGTTACGTCAGTGCAGTTCAGTCCAAACGAGTCGCAGGCACGGCCGGCGAAGCTGAGCGTCGTGCGCGGAACGCCTTGGTAAACCGCTCCGATGTCGAATGTCATGCCGAAATGACGTTCGCTGCGGCGAGCCAAATTCCCCCAGCCAAGCAGGAACATCGGTCCGGCTTTGCTGAATGCCAGCTTCCCATTTCCGGAAAGCGGGCTGGTCGGATCGCTGACGTAATTGGTCCCGCCGAGGCTGAATGACTGTCCGCCGGGCACGGTTGCCTTGCCGCTGAGCTGATTGCCGTTATAGAGCAGGGCTCCCGGGCTGAGGTGGAATCCGCCGCCAAACGGGAAGATGTCATACAGAGCCTGCACCGAGTTGAGGCCGAGCTTGCCCGAGTAGCTCACACCATCTTTATCGAAGCCGCGGCTGTAATTGAAGGCCGAGAACCCCACACGAACGTTCGAGCGGCGAGTGACGGGCAGGGCGAAATCCCCGCCGAATCCCAGCAGAGAAGTCTTGAAACCAATGCCCGGCCGATGACTGAAGCTCGGACCTTCCGGCCTTTGTGCCACGGCTGCAGCCGAAGCGCTGTTGGAATCGGACGGTGGCTGGCCAGAGTGATCCGACCCGAACGCACCTGAGCACATCGCGAAGCTCGCAACGAGCAACGCCACACCAAATTTGTTTCGCACAGTTAGCCCTTTTGTGAAGCAGTGAAGATTTGAGAGGCACGCGGGCGAGGTCGAGCCAAAGCCGTCGCGACCGTCAATACCGTTGAAAGTACGTCAGTTCCGCTGGGCGACAAAGATTACTGGCGTAATGAGGGAATCAGCAGAGGAGCGGTATCGATCGGATCGAGTTCAGATTTCATAATTCGTGATTTCGTGATTTCATGATTTCGTCATTTCGCGATTTGGTTTCAATCACGAAATCACGAAATCACAAAATCGCGAAATTCTCCGGAACCGTGAGGTTGGGGCCGGAGTTCTTGTTCTTCCTATTCCTGATTCAGCACAAAGTTCACCGTGATCTCCGTCTGCACTTCGACCGGCTCGTGATTCAGGATGTAGGGACGATACTGCCACTGCTCAACGGCGCGCATTGCCGGTCCAACCAGCAGAGCAGGTCCATTGACCAACTGAAGATGCTCGATACGGCCGTCCTTGCCAATAACGGCAAGCAGCACGACTGCGCCCTGCACGTGAACTTGCTTCGCAATCGCGGGGTATTCCGGCACGATCTTCCGCACCAGAGCTCCAAGCTGCATTTGCGACACAGGTACCGGATGAGTGGGTGGCGCAGGCTTGGGAATGCTGAAGCCACGAGTGTTGAGAATGTTATCGATCGGTAGCCCGCTTCCGCAATCAGTTACGCACACTGGACCGACCTGCGGCACACTCGATGTTGGGCCGTTGCGATCGTCTACTCGCCGGATCGTAGTTGGTATGGATGTCGGCTGGAGAATCGTGTATGTCGTCGGCGACGAAACCCCTCTGTTCAAGTGAGTTGTTTCTGTATTTGCGATCGGCTGCTGCACGCTCATCAACCTGATGCTCGGCGGCGGAGGCAGTACCTGCAATCGTTCAATGTGAAACAGCGGAATGCCCAGAATTACAGCGATACCCATGCACTGCAGAAGAAGGGAAGTGAGCTTGGCCCAGCCGGCACCATGGCCGATGTGCGGCGACGATTCGGGAAGGCTCTCGGCGAACATTGGCGTCCTCCATTGCTCCCGTTTTGGGACGATACAGGAACTGACACCGGCGCTGACTGCTTCGGCCTCCCGTTTTGGAAAAATAAAAAGGCCGCTCGAGATGAGCGGCCTTGCGGAATGTGGAAACTAATTGGCTTATTTCGGTGTCGAGCTGGGAGCTGCAGGCCTGGTTGGCGTGGTTGCCGGACGACGCGCGGCAGCGCTCGGAGCTGACGGCGTTGTCTTGGCTGCCGGAGGCGGCGCGGCTACGCCCGAAGCGGCGTTATAGGCTTCGATCACCGGCTTAGTGATGTCCACCGACTGCGCGGCCCAGAGCACTGGGCTCTGCTGCTGCGAGACGTCGATCACGACGGCGTATCCGTTCTGCTTCGCATACGCATCCAGCGACTGCATCAGTTTCGTGCCGATGCGCTGCGCAATGTCGTTCGACTGCGTCTGGTAATCGTTCTGCGCATCTTCGAGATCGCGCTGCAGGGTCTTCTGCTTGCTTTCTATGGTCTGCACGCGCTTATTACGCTCCTCATCGTTCAGAGCGCTGGTTTGTGCGGCGAGCTGCTTCTTGAGGTTATCCACTTCGTCGCTCAAGCTCTTTAGTGCCATCTGCTTGGGCTCGAACTTCTTCTGCAGCGCATCAAGATCGCGCTGGCCTTCATTGGTGTTGGCGATCGCCGCCTGAATATTGATGATGGCGACTTTGGTTGGACCCGCCACCAGCGAGTTTGCGGTGGTGCTAGCCGCTGGGGCTGCGTTCGTATCGGCGGCCTGAGCTAACGCTCCGGCAGAGAGCAGGGCCGCGACCGAGAGAGTTGAAACAATCTTGCGTGTCATGTTGCGCTTAAAGACTCCTTGGATTCCGTTCGAGATCAGTTCCGAATGTCGCCTGATGGTTCCGAGCGGGGCGATTGCCACAAAGGGTGGCATCCGGTCTGACCGGCTGACGCTCCCCGGGCCAGACCTCTTGCGAGGTGTTTTGGCGGGTACGGATGGCCCACATTATAGGAGCAGTTCGCAATCAAAAGCAATGAATCGTGCGATGAAATGACCACAACCCGCACCGCATCCCTCTGCTCCAGAGAACGTGATTACTGCGGAAAATGCAGCCTTCAGGTAAATGCTTTGGCGGTGTTAGGGCGAGGACCTGAAACGTGAAATTTCTACTTCCGGAAAAGCCTTAGAAATGTAAGGTAAATGCAAAGAATGGCATTGCGCTCTGTCTCTGATCGAGCCTTCGTTTTCCGCTGCGACTTAGGATCTTGGAGCAGAATAGTTGTAGCTGCAGCGAGTTTGACACTCGGAAAAATCGAATGATAATTTAGAGGGTTGTCATTCACTTTCCCCGCGGGACAATAAGCACTCAAGTTAATGGACGAGACGCTCAGACAACTAGGCGAACTTGCGTTCGGAGCCATTCCGACCATCATCCTCTTTGTTCTCATATGGATTCTGTATCGCGTGATCGTCCATAACTCGCTGGTTCACGCTCTCACAGAGCGCCGCAGCCGGACCGTCGGTGCAACCGAAAAAGCCCGGACCGATGTCGCGGCCGCCGACCGGAAGACCGCTGAGTACGAGCAGAAGATTCGCGAAGCCCGGCTGGCGGTTTTCAAGAGCCAGGAAAAGCGGCGTGAGCAGGTGTTGGAAGAAAAAACCATGGCCATCGCCGAAGCTCGTGCCGCCGCCGAAGCTATGATCGCTGGCGCTCGCGCGCAAATCCAGAAAGAGAGCGAGATCGCTAAGGTTCGCATCGAGGCTGAAAGTTCCAATTTGGCCAAGGAGATCATTCGTACCATCCTGCGGGCCGGATCGGAAGCCAAGCAGCCCGCTGTTGGTGGCCGAGGATGAAGCGCAACGTTATCCTATTAGTAGTTGCGTTCTTTGCGAGCTTCTCCCTGTGCGCAATCGCGCAGCAGTCACCTGCTCCCGCTGCAAAGCCTGCGGCCAATCCGCAGAAGACCGCACCGGCTGGTTCCGCCGCGGAACGATCGAAAAGCGATTCGGCGTTCGCGCCCGAATCGGCGAATTCCAATCAGGAACTCACGCATGCTTCAAACGAAGCTGCCGGACGCACTCCGGCGGAAGCAGGAGTCGGCAACGAGGCGGGTGATTCCTCCGAGCAAGAGCAGGCAGCTTTTAAGTACTCGCCCGCGGTGCAGGGAATTTCCCATGTCACCAGACTCTCGCTGGAGAGCGCTTACTGGTTGTGCGTAGTCATCAACTTTGCCATCGTCGCCGTGCTCATCATCCTCGCAATGAAAGCCAACTTGCCGGCCATGTTCCGCGGACGCACGCAGGAAATCCAAAAAGGCATGGAGGAAGCGCGCCGCTCCAGCGAAGAAGCTCGACGCAAGCTGCAGGAGATTGAGGCGCGTTTGTCGCGCATGAGTGACGAGATCGGCGAGATGCAGAAGCATGCCGAGGCTGAAGCGAAGTCTGAAGAGGAACGGATTCGAGCATCGATTGCGGAAGAAAAGCAGAAGATCGTGGATTCGGCCCAGCACGAAGTTACGCAAGCCACGAGTGCGGCGCGACGCGATTTGCAGAAGTATGCGGTCGAACTCGCAGTAGCCATGGCCGAAAAAGGAATTCGCGTCGATACGACGGAAGATAAATCGCTGGTCGAAGACTTCAGCGAGCAGCTCGCCTCCGAGGCACGCCGGAACGGGAACAGCTAACCATGGCTTCGTTCATCAGCATTTACGGACGCGCGATGGCTGACGTGGTCGTCGATCGCGGCCTTGACGCAGGCCGGGTGAGTTCCGAATTGGAATCGATCGGAAGCCTGCTTGGCGAAAACTCTGATTTGCGCACGGTTTGGGATAGTCCCTCAGTTGCTTCCGATCAGAAGCTCGGATTGCTCGACGCTCTCGCGAAGAAGCTCGGTGTGTCGCGCGAGGTGCGGAATTTTGTCGCTGTGCTGATCTCGAACCGACGCATTCACGCATACAGTGAGATCGCGAAGAACGCGATCGAGCAGATCAACGAACGCCTTGGCTTTGCCGATGCTGAGATTGTCAGCGTGCGGGAACTCGGCGCGGAGGAGCGGCGTCGATTGGAAGATCAGGTAACGAAGGTGACAGGCAAGCGGCTGCGCGTACGTTACGCTCTCGATCCCAAGCTCATGGGCGGAGTTGTAGTCAAGGTCGGCAGCACGATTTATGACGGTTCAGTGCGCGGCCAGTTGCAGCGGATGAAAGAGCAGTTGGCTGCTCTATAACTTGTCATTCCGAACGAAGTGAGGAATCCCTACTGCTACGAAAAATTCTCGATTCCTCGCTGCGCTCGGAATGACAGCAAAATCGACAAATTTCAATATGGCACAGATCAAAGCAGACGAAATTACCAAGCTCATTCGTGAGCAGATTGAAAACTACGAATCCAAAGTCGCGGTCGATGAAGTTGGTACCGTGCTCTCACTGGGCGATGGTATTGCCCGCATCTACGGCCTCGATAAAGTCATGGCCGGCGAGTTGATCGACTTTGGCCACGGCGTGACCGGCATCGCGATGAACCTGGAAGAAGACCAGGTCGGCGCCGTGCTCATGGGCGACTATACCGAGATCAAAGAAGGCGGTGAAGTGCGCCGCACCGGCAAGATCATGGCCGTGCCGGTCGGCGACGCCATGATTGGACGCGTCGTGAACTCCCTCGGCCACGCAATCGATGACAAGGGGCCAATCAACACCAAAGAGACGATCCACATCGAGCGCATTGCGCCGGGCGTGATCGATCGCCAACCAGTGCGCGAGCCGATGGCGACCGGAATCAAGGCCATCGATTCGATGATTCCGATTGGCCGCGGACAGCGCGAGTTGATCATCGGCGACCGACAGACCGGCAAGACCGCTGTGGCGCTGGACACGATCCTCAACAACAAAACCAACAACCTGATTTGTATTTATTGCGCCATTGGACAGAAGCGCTCGTCGATCGCGAACGTGGTGAAGACGCTCACCGATTACGGCGCGATGGATTACACGATCGTGGTCGCCGCTTCCGCATCGGAGCCGGCGCCGATGCAGTACATTGCTCCCTATGCCGCGTGCGCTTTGGGCGAGTACTTCCGCGATAACGGACGCCACGCTCTCGTCATCTATGACGATCTCTCGAAGCATGCGGCCTCATATCGCGAGATCTCGCTTCTGCTGCGTCGTCCCCCAGGACGCGAGGCGTATCCGGGAGATGTCTTTTATCTGCACTCGCGTCTGCTGGAGCGCGCAGCCAAGCTGTCCGATAAACTTGGCGGCGGCTCGCTGACTGCGCTGCCCATTATTGAAACGCAGGCTGGCGACGTTTCTGCCTACATTCCGACCAATGTGATCTCGATCACCGACGGCCAGATCTTCCTCGAGACCGATCTGTTCAACTCCGGCATACGTCCGGCAGTCAACGTCGGCATCTCAGTGAGCCGCGTGGGTGGATCGGCACAGATCAAGGCCATGCGGCAGGTTGCAGGCTCGATGAAGCTCGAACTGGCGCAGTATCGCGAGCTCGCGGCCTTCGCGCAGTTTGGCTCCGACCTCGACAAGGCAACGCAACAGCAGCTCAATCGCGGACAGCGCCTCACCGAACTGCTCAAGCAGCCGCAGTTTTCGCCGCTGCCGTTCAGCAAGCAGATTCTTGCGATCTTTGCCGGAACGAATGGCCATCTCGACGATCTGCAGGTTTCCGATGTGCGTCCGTTTGAAGATGCGCTGTACAAGTACGTAGACACAACGAATCCAGGCTTGTTGAGCGAGATC
>DATEMI010000079.1:0-4644 GCA_035275665.1 Terriglobales bacterium
AGACGGTGTCCCCATTTCCCGAGCACAGACAGAGATCGACGTGGTTGCAGCGCGTTTGGCGAAGCAATATCCGCAGACAGACGGCACGTTCAGTTTTAGCGTGATTCCAGAGCCCCTGGCCAGACCTCAACCGTACGCAAACAATTACTTTCTTTTGGCAGGCGGACTGTTCCTAGGTCTAGCTGCTTTTGTCTTCTTACTGGCCTGCCTCAATGTCGAAAACCTGCTTCTAACGAGAACGATCGCGCGCCAGCGAGAACTCGGAATTCGAGCCGCGTTGGGCGCGAGGCGCAGTCGGTTAGTCGGGCAACTGATTACTGAAAATCTGATCTTGGCAACTCTTGGTGCGCTGGTTGGCGCAGGCCTCGGCAGTTTGGCGAACCGACTCGCTGGCTCGACACACATCCACAACTTCCCGCTGCAGCTCGATGTGACCTTTGATTGGCGGGTCTTCGGCTATGTTTCGCTGTTGGCCGCCGCTGCGGCTGTTGCGGTTAGCTTGTTTCCCGCATTGCGTGCTTCACGAGCCGACGTAAACACAGTGCTCCATGATCATCCGGCTGATGCTGGAGTTTTCGGCAATACGTTTCGAGGACGCAATCTTCTGGTAGTCGCCCAGATAGCGGGTTCGATGGCGCTTCTGGTAGTAGCAGTACTTCTTGTGCAAAGTTTGCGCAACGCACAGAATCTGAGTATCGGTTTCGATCCACACAACGTCCTTGACGTCACGTTCGATCCGGGCAACTTTGGGTACGATCAAACGCGCACGACCAGCTTTTACCGTGAACTCGAATCCCACGTGAGCGGACTCCCGGGAGTTCAATTCGCCAGCTTAGCCTCGAACGTTCCGATGGCACCATCGCCCTGCAAGAAGGATGTCTATGTCGAAAACCGGCCGCTCCCTCCTGGTCAGAGCCCTCCCAACGTATTATGCAATTATGTTGATGGACCGTATTTTGCCACGATGAGAATTTCGCTGTTGCGTGGCCGCACGTTCGAACCATCCGACGACGACCAATCTGCCCCCGTCGCCATCGTCAATGACACGATGGCTCAGCGCTTTTGGCCGCATCAAGACCCCCTCGGCAAACGGTTTAGTGTGTCGGGGCCAAATGGTCCTTGGGTACAAATTGTCGGAGTGGCAGCAAACGGAAAGTATCTGACAGTAGTAGAGGACCCGCAGCCTAGCCTGTACCTGCCGCTGCATCAGAATTTCATTGCTAGGCGGACCTTGCTTGTGCGCAGCTCCGTGAAGCCGGAGTCTATGGCGGAACCGATTGAACGGCAAGCTGCAGCTATTGCTCCCGGATTGCCGCCGCTCGACATCGAGACGATGCAACATTCTCTTGAAGGAGCGTTCGGCTTCTTCACTGTCAAACTCGCAGCAACTTTGGCGGGAATTATGGGGATCGTCGGACTGACTCTCGCTGTTGTCGGAGTTTTCGGCGTGGTCTCATTTGCGCTGGCTCAGCGCACGCGGGAGTTTGGAATTCGTCTAGCCCTCGGCGCTACGCCACAGGACATTATGCGTCTGGTTCTTCGGCAGGGATTCTCGCTGGCAATCTCCGGCGCTCTGGTCGGGTTTCTCCTCACCAGAGTGTTTTCGAGCATATTCGGACACGTATTGTTTGATGTGTCGTCGACTGACCCAGTAACGTACTGCGCTGTTGCCATCCTGCTTGTTGTAGTCGTTCTACTCGCCTGTGCAGTGCCAGCCCGTCGGGCGATGAAAGTCGATCCGATGGTTGCCTTGAGATACGAATAGCTCTCGCTACACGTTTTAATCCCACAATCCCTTCGACACACAAACGCTGACAACCGGAACACGTATCTCGTCCCGGTGACAGTGCATCCCCAAGCCTCCATCTCCCACCCTCTCGGCTGTAATCCAAAACCAGGAGCAACACCCATGCGAATAAACACGCAGGAGGCAGTTTTGTCTGCCTACATCGCGTCCGTCGGAAAGCGCACGCCGCGCGACGCTGCTCAAGATGCCGTCGAACTTTGCAGTCTCGCGAGCTCGCTCAATCGCTTGAACGAGATCGCCTGCAATTCCGGCCTCACGGAGCGGCAAGAGCGGCGCAAGCAAAACCTACAAACCCGGATCAAGGCCGTGTTGGAGCAGGCGGGTTTGGTCCTCAACCACTTCAACAGTGATCCGCGAGGCTATGCCGTGTATCTCGATCTGCCCGATGGCTCCTACAACAGCTTCGGCGGACGGGAATGCGGCTACGGCATCGGGAGGTGAACCATGTACGACCGCGTAGTGACCATCAACAACACGCACTGGCCGGCGTATCGGAAACCAGGAGCGACCTTGGTTGATCTGCGGATGTTCGATCCGAGCGACCGTAGCTCCAATCCGCAACTGGTCTTCCGGCCCGAGAAACTGCGCGAACTGGGAATACCGGACGCGCTCATCGAGGCCGCTGCAAAGTCTGATCCACAAGGACTCCTGCTGTTTGACGACCTGTCGGATCAGACGCAAGCGATCCGCCCTGCCAATAACGCCACGACCGAACACAAGAACTGAACCAACGCTGCCACGCAAGAAAAACGACTACCGCAAAATCCAAAAACCGGAGGTGCTCCATGCCAAATGAGGGAAACAGCTTCACGCATTATGTCATCTCGAACGAAGTCGTTCTCGGCGAGGCCTGCATCATCGAGAAATGCAACGACTGGATTTCACTTGCGTTCATCAAGCTCGGGATCGGCAGGCCGGAAGGTGTAAGCGACCGAGCTTTCGTTGATAACCGCGTTCTCGTTCCCAAAACCTCAAACCGACCTGAGAACTCCCACCCACAAGCAGCAAAACTCCACCAAGTAAATCCTTCCACCTCTTCACAGTGGGCGGCGTGTGCTCACGCCGCCCACTGTGAAGCCCACCACAAGCTCAAAATCCTCAAAGTCCTGATTGAGGTTTTTGATTTTCTTGAGGTTTGATCGCCATGCTGCCTGAGCCGAGCTTCCCAGCCAATCCTGCGGACTTCATTGGTCGGGCACACGAAATAGAATCTTTCAAAGCGGCCCTTCGCCAGAGCGTGTTTACGAAGAGGGCGCCATCGTTCGCTGTCCTCGGAAACTGGGGTATCGGTAAGAGCAGCCTGCTTTTCAAACTAGGCCACTGCTGCCGTCAGATCGATCCTGCAATGCTGCCAGTCCATCTGTCGATTTCCCAGGACATCGAAGACTATCTCAGGTTCGCGGAATCTCTCTGCGACAAGCTAGCCGATGCCCTCGCGTCTTCCGATTCGCTTACAGCAAGGCTCCGTGTCGAAGCGCGGAATTGGAAATTTAAGCAGTTCAAGGCAGGCCCAATCACCGCTGAGCGCGAACTTCCTCGGCGCTTCCTCACTTCAGGCAGCGCGCTGGCTGCGCCACAGCCTGGCCGAAGCTTGGGATCACTTCATTCGCCCTGCGCAATTAGCTGGCGCAGTATTCTTCTTGGACGATCTTCAAAACCTCTCCCTTGCATCGGGCGATACGGCCCTGATAATTCGCGATCAGTTCCAGGCGCTCGCGGTCGAGGGGATGAACTTCAGTGTTTGTTTCTCAGCGAAGCCCGACTATTTTGCTGGAGTCCACAGTTTCGCGGAGCCTGCCGTTCGCTTCTACAACAAGCTCATCCTCGCACCGTTCACATTCAGGGAAACGTCCGAATATACGAGAGCGGTCTTCGAACAGGAAATCAATGTTCAGTCTCTCGCGCATTGGCTCTATGAAAAAACACTGGGCCATCCCTACTTCCTCGCCTTCATCTGCCGCGAATTGCTCGCCCGCGAGAACGACTCGCCCGGCAACCTTTGGCCGGAAATATCGGCTCAATTAGAGCGAGAGAAGTTTCAGTCCGACCTCGCGCAACTCTCGGATAAAGATGTTTCTCTGTTGCGGACACTGGCTGCTGCCGAACACAGTGAGTTCAGCCCCACACCGTTTGCGAAGCAGTTTCAACACGAATACTTCGGTCGATTAACGGACCGCGGACTGCTTATTCGATCAGGACGAGGCCGCTACAAGTTGTATCACCCACTATTCCGCGAGTTTCTCAGACAAACGCGATGAACCAGAGCAACTGCAAAAGCGAAAACGTTCGCGCTCGGACGCGGCGGCAACTTGCCGCCGCGTCCGAGGGGTTGCTTTCCCTTTGAATCGTGACAGGGCGGAATCCATTCCCTTGGCCCTTCCATCCCCTTCAACCATTTCCCGTTAGCCATTTTTCTGATTTCCATTCCCGTTCGCACCCACAGCGACAACGCGATCTTTGTGAGGCGACGCCGAAATGCGGGAGACACTGAAGGCCGGTGATGCTATCTTTTCCACGACGCCTGGGCGACGGCGGAGAGGCAAGAACGTGGATCGTCGCCGTGGTCAAAAAGGACAAGTTTTTCAGAAAGGATGGTGTCGTGGAAAGAAGTGGGACCCGGAAGCATCTGCTTACCTGCGGTATTTGATGGATGTACCGGGCCGGGAAAAGAGAGACCTGAGATGCCTAACCCTGGGAAAATTTCGGACGTTAACACTTGCGGAACAAGCAGCACGAGAGTACATGCAGGAGAATGGCGTCAACGACAGGCAAGTGCAGGAAGAATTGATCACTTCTCTGACGTTTCGTCAGCAGGCGGATCGGTTCTTGACTGCCTC
>DATEMI010000080.1:0-2840 GCA_035275665.1 Terriglobales bacterium
TTCAAATGGAAGAGCAAATAATGACTCCAGGAATGAACGTCGCGCCAGATGCACTCCAAACATAGCCCCTCCGGGACAACACGAGCCGACCACTGGGCGGTCGGAAGAGTTTGCGGCCAGTGTACCATCTCGAAAGAGTTGCGGGAGTTTCGGTTGAGTGCTGCCAAAAGAAGGGTTCCACTGGGACGGATGACGCTAGTGCTTTTTCGAACGCGACGCCTCACACTTTTTTCAGCCTTGAGCTGTCATCCCGGCGTCACGTCCGAAAAAGCGCTAGCGTCATCCGTCGAAATCAGAGATAAACACCAGGGTCAGGTTGTGTGCGTTACCATACTCTCGCCCATTACAGTGCTGGTCGCTTCCAAAAAAGAGGGCACCATGACTCACCATCGCTTGGCCATTTTTGTTGTATGGCTTTTACTTCCTTGCAGTGTGTCGGCAGATCCGCGCTCAGACAGTTTTCTACTAGTTGCGAACCAAATGGAACACAGCGTCTTGCTCGTAGATCCTGCGTCCAAACAGGTACTAGCCACAGTCGGAGTTGACATTAACGGGCACGAGGTCGCGGTCTCACCCGATGGTCGTTTCGGCTATGTTCCCATCTACGGAAACACGTGGGTGGGAAAACCCGGCTCGAACGGAAGCACGATTCACGTGGTGGACCTGAAAAGGAGTACCACTGTTGCAGTCATTGATCTCGGCAAAGAGGTCCGACCGCACTGCGCGCACTTTGGACCTGACGGACTGCTATATGTTTCCGCGGAACTTGCCAATGCGATTTACATCGTGGACACAAGCACTCGATCTGTGGTCGGTGAGATACCTACGGGTGCCACGCACTCGCACATGTTCGTGATCTCCGCCGACGGCCGCAGGATCTACACTGCGAATAACGAAGCGGGTAGTGTGAGCGTTCTCGATTTGCCAGCGCGGACTTTGATCGCGACGATTCCAATCTCTAAGAAGGTGCAGCGCGTGTCGATTTCACCCGATGGCAGGTTCGTCTTTACGCAGGACCAGGAAACACCTCGGATTGTGGTCATTGATACGGTAGCGAACACGGTCGTCCGATCGATTTCCCTTCCGAGGATTCCGTTCTCTTCAGCAGTCACACGAGACGGTCGTTGGCTGCTAGTCAATTCAGAATCAGGAAAGCTCTTCGTCGTAGATCTGGCCAATGGAGTAGTTACGAAAACGTTTGACACTCCGGATGTTCCCGTCCTACCAACACCTGGAGAGTTTGCCCTGTCACCAGACGGCATTCACGCCTATGTCAGCTGTCCTCAGGGCGGCACAATCGAGATTCTGAATCTGAAAGATTGGAAGCTGGAACAGCCGATTCATCTCACGAAAGGGGTAGACGGGATAGCATGGGTGCCTGCGGCCGGGAGTTCAGCCGTTTCCGACGCGCGCTGACTCCCGAATCGTCGGCAATGGGAAACTTGACGGATGGGAGTGTGAACTGTGGATACCGTGTTGGTCCTGAAACTCGTCAAGGCGGTCCTGGTATTAGGAGCGGGCGGTTACGTCGGGAGTCAGGTTCGTAAGCCCGACCGATTCGCGGGCCGCGTGTTCGCCATGTTGATGAACCAGTCTCACTCCAAGTTGACCGACTGGGGACTGATGCACACTCGCGTCGAAAAGGATTTCACGATTCTCGACGTAGGCTGTGGCGGCGGCCGCACCATCGCGAAGCTGGCTGCGATGGCCTCAAACGGGAAGGTTTATGGAATCGACTACGCGGAAGGAAGCGTGGCCACGTCGCGCTCGCGCAACAAAGAACTCATTCGAGCCGGGCAGGTGGAAATCCAGCAGGCGCCCGTCTCCAAGCTGCCATTTACAGCAGACACGTTCGACCTAGTAACAGCGATCGAGACGCAATACTACTGGCCGGACCTGCCGAGCGATATGCGCGAAGTGCTTCGCGTGCTCAAGTCGGGAGGCGTGCTCGCTATCATTGCGGAAACATACAAAGGCGGTTCTCGCGACGTGGTGCTGGGAACAGCGATGAAGCTCTTTGGCTCTCCAAGCCTCGGCGTGGAAGAGCACAAAGAACTGTTTGCCAAGGCAGGCTACATCGACGTGGAAGTTTTTGAAGAGCAGAAGAAAGGCTGGATCTGCATCACAGGCAGAAAGCCGCGAACAGTCGCATAGGCTTTGCCGTTCTTCATGGCTGGAGCGCTGAAGACGTCTCTACGATCTATTGCTTTATAGAGAATTTGTAGCCGTTTTACCACCCGAGGAACGATAGGGGAGGGACAGATGTGGACAGTTGTGACGGGCAACAGCCTGTCCTCATCCTTGGCTCCCATTTTTGCAATCTGGGTGGGCATTACCCAGATCTGAGCTTTGGGCGCTGTTGCGTTTTGTCCCGTTACGGTAGACTCCGTGAGCATCGTGCCTCGTCAGCGACTGGCAGGTGGCACTATCCCATTCATCCGTAAATATTCCACAATCTGGCCATAATGGTTCCAGGAGTGAGTCAAGGCGTCCACGATCAGGCCTGGCCGAGTTCGGTTCTGATCGGCAGCGTTTATGGTCTCGGTCTGATTCTTGTCGTTGATTACAGCTGCGGCTCTGTGAAGAAGGGCGAATGAGCCTTTCAAGTACTCCACGATCTCGGCCTTCGACTTCAAGGATTCCGGTGCCATTTCGTCCTGCTCTCCATGCGGAGGCTTCTCTCCCAGTACCGCAGATGCAAGGATGTAATTCGTTGCGGATAAGTGCTTGACTTGTTCGGCAAAGGTCCGAACTCCGTCGAATTTTCCTGTGCTGGGTGCGAATCCGTATCTCTCTTCTGGCATCGCCTCTGCGGCAGGAACTAGATGCTCTTCCGTTTT
>DATEMI010000081.1:0-37814 GCA_035275665.1 Terriglobales bacterium
GGGAGGCCGAACGCGAGTTCGGCCTCCTTTTTGTAGAGGTGCACCGGGTTGACAATTATGGTCTGGCTGACTGACAGTTTGCGTCAGTTCTGGATGATTTTGGACATTACAACCATCGATTCGGACGGGACAATTTGCGGAGTATTACTCGTAAGTATTGTACAATCAATGCTTTAGTTCAATACCGATCCGGCGCCATACTGTGGCAAGGAAGCTGCACTGCTAAGGGGCGTCAGGCTGAGGTAAAAGAGCCAGGGAGGCTCTTGGCCAGCCATACTAAAGGAGCACAATGAAAAAGCAGAAAGGTTTCTCGCTGATCGAACTTCTGATTGTCGTGGCGATCATCCTGATCATCGCGGCGATTGCAATTCCGAACTTGATGCGCGCCAGGATGGCGGCCAATGAGGCCTCAGCCGTGGGCTCGATCCGAACCATCGTTACGGGCGAAATTTCGTACAACACTGCGGGATGGACAAACGCCGGCCAGCCAGTAGGTTTCTCTGTTGACCTTAAGTCACTGGGAGCCAACGGCGGTGCATGCTTAAACGGTGGCGCCTCGACTTCGACACAAACCTGCTTGATTGACGACACGCTGGCTGCCGCAATCACCGCAGCTACTGCAAAGAGCGGCTATTTCTTCACGTACGTACCGGTTGCGACCGGCGGTGTGAATACCGGGTTCACGATCAATGGTGACCCTGCGACCGCAGGCCAAACTGGTAGCCGCACGTTTTGCAGCGACAACACCGGTGTAATCCGCGCGACTGCAGCTCCCACAGCCGCCGTATGCGGTGGCAATGGTGGATTGTCGCCGGCAATTCAGTAATCAAGCCGGCTTAACACTGAAAGTTTGGCGAAGTACCTGGGGGAGGGTACCAGCCAGGAGGCCGAACGCGAGTTCGGCCTCTTTCATTGTTTGCGATTCCGGCACCTTTCATTGCACCGAGCAGCCGAAGCTGATAGCTGTAAATTAAGCGCAAGCATTGTCCTATGCCGGCTATTGAGATTCTTGGCTTTGAAAAGACGTACACCGTCGGATTTTGGCGCAAGACGAAAAAGATTGGTCTGAAGAGCCTCACCCTTCAAGTCCAGGAGGGAGAGGTGTTTGGCTTTCTGGGACCCAATGGTGCAGGCAAAACCACCACTCTGAAACTGCTGATGGGACTCATCTTCCCCTCGGCGGGCGCCGCTCGTATTTTGGGTCGCGATTGGCGCGATCCGTGGGCACGTTCCCGAATTGGATTCCTTCCTGAGCAACCCTATTTCTATGATTATCTGACTCCCATTGAGTTGCTCGACTATTATGGCTCGCTCTCTGGCGTAACTGCCTCGGACCGCCGCAACCGTATCCCAAAGCTGCTCGAGAGACTCGGATTGGCGGAAAACAGTCGCGTCCAGCTGCGGAAATTCTCTAAAGGCATGCTCCAGCGCGTAGGCATAGCGCAGGCGGTTCTGCATGAACCCGACGTTGTCTTTCTTGACGAACCAATGTCTGGGCTGGATCCAATCGGAAGACGTGAAATGCGCGATTTTATTCAAAGTCTTAATCAGGAAGGGAAAACCATCTTCTTTTCCACCCATATCCTCTCCGACGCGGAAGCTCTCTGCGATCGCGTCGCGGTGCTGAGCCGTGGTGAACTCCGTGGTACTGGAGTGGTAGCCGAGTTGATGGCCACCAGCCGTAAAAAGGTAGAGGTGATTTGGCAGGGAGCATCGCTAGCGGAATCGACTAAACACCTCGTAGCAGAATGCCATGTCGCTGGCCAGACCGTTCGTGCTCTGGTGGACGCCGATAAACTCGAGGAAATCCTCTCCGCCGTGCGAGCGACGCAAGGTCGCCTGATTTCAGTAAATCCAGCCGGAGGCTCGCTCGAAGAATACTTCTTCCAGAAGCTGGGCAGGAGCGCCGAAGAAAAATGAGTCACCGGATTCGCGCGATCGCCTTCAATACGTTCCGCGAAGCGGTTCGCGACCGCATTCTTTACAATCTCGTTTTCTTTGCCCTGTTGCTGGTCGCGGCGGCTCCGCTCCTAGGTCAGATATCGGTGGGCGTGCAGCGAACTCTTCTCATCAACCTAAGCCTGAGCGCAATTTCCATTTTTGGAATTGTGATTTCCATTTTTCTTGGCATCAGCCTGGTTTCAAAAGAAATCGAGAGGCGCACGCTTTATCCGGTGCTGGCCCGTCCCGTAGGACGAGGAGAATTTATTGTCGGGAAATATCTTGGGCTTGCTGGCACGCTTCTCACAAACACGGCGGCGATGACGGCTGGGTTCTATCTGAGTTTGTGGGGCGTCATGCGTCACCTACACCCTGCAGATGCGAACATTCTGATTGCGATTTACTTCATCCTGCTTCAATTCTTCGTAATCATCGGCTTGGCCCTATTTTTCTCATCGTTTTCTTCCCCGCTTCTTTCGGCTCTGTTTACTTTGTGCTTGTTCGTTGCCGGGAGCTTTGCCGCGGATCTGCGATCGTTCGCACATTCTGTGCATGGCCCGCAGAGCTGGCTGGCTCTTGCCGGATCGTATGTGATTCCGAATATGGCATCGCTGAATGTGATTACTCGGGTAGCGCACGATCAGTTCATTCCTGCGGCACTAATTGGCTATAACACGCTTTATTGTGTGCTCTACACGGTCACAACGATTTGCGGAGCAGCCCTCATTTTTTCGCGAAGGAATCTAAAGTGAGCCGGTCTTCCACGATAGTTGCTACTTGTCTGCTTACGGCCTGTCTGGCAGCGAGTTTTCTTGTGGTGACCAAGGTCGAAGCGGTGTTCCCCACCAACTCGATGGAAGATGTGCTGTTCATCTCGTCACCTGAGTTTGCGAAACGAGCGAGTCTTGGATACTCCGGTCTTCTTGCCGACATCTACTGGATGCGTGTGGTGCAATACTTCGGCAATAAACATCTGAAAGACTCCATGCAGTACAAGTCGCTTGCCCCTCTGCTCGACATTACAACTACATTGGACCCCAATCTGGTAATCGCTTACGAGTGGGGCTCCACATTTCTAGATCAGCCGCCCCCAGCCGGCGCGGGTGACGATAAGGCAGCGATTGCACTAATCCGCAAGGGCATCCAAAACAATCCCAACAATTGGTATTTATATTTCACCATGGGATTTATCCAGTACACGGGCCAGCGTGATTATCTTGCTGCTGCCAGCAGTTTCGAACAGGGATCGCGCGTTCCGAATGCGAATCCCATTCTGAAACGCATGGCTGCCAGAATGTTAAGCGACGCCGGCAGCCCGGAAACGGCACGCTCGATGTGGGAGAGTATCTACGAACAATCGGACGATCAGGATTTAAGGAAGAATGCTGAGTTGCACCTGGCTTGCCTCGTTATTGATGAAGAAGTTCCAAAACTGCAACAAATCGTATCTGAGTTTCAGAAGCGCTTTGGCCGGACGCCCAACTCCTGGAGGGAGTTGGTGAGCGTTGGAGCTCTTCGCGGAATTCCGTTGGATCCAGCGGGCAATCCCTACATTCTGTCCAGTAGCGGACGCGTACTCGTTTCGGATCCCAAGCGCTTCCCTTTTATCCATGAAGGGAAGCCTGCATAATCAGACCTTACATCAACCATTGGCAAGTCGCCTTACACTCGATTCTGCGGTTCTATGCCTCTTTTGCGTAACTATCAACCTGCGGACTTCGAAACTCTGTGGGAAATCGACCAAACATGCTTCCCGGCCGAAATCGCTTATTCCCGCAGGGAATTTGCTCATTACCTGCGATCCGCCCATGCGGCCTGCGTTTTGGCGGTAGAAAACTCACGAACCTTGGGCTTCATTCTTGGCGATCATCCAGGTCACAGCGGACACGTCATCACTCTCGACGTCATTCCATCGGCCCGCGCACAAGGTATCGGCTCCATGCTGATGAATGAAATCGAAAAGCGGCTTCGGACAGCGGGATGCGATTCGATATTCTTGGAAGTGGCAGTCAATAACTCAGTCGCGATGCGCTTCTACAAGCGTCACGGCTTTTCGGTTCTGAAGACTCTGCGCCGATACTACCCGGGAGATCTGGATGGGCTGCTTATGGGAAAACCACTCAACTGACCACGCGCTGTGCTGCCACCGGTGGAACTTGATGCGAATGAGCACTTCTGAGTGTTATCTCTGACCATAAGATCGCCGCCAGGTACACGCTCAGGAGCAACATTTCGGGTTCGATCGCGTACCGGTACTTAGGAACCGGATATACGAAATAGTAAGGCGCAGGGTAAACGAGCAGGCAAGCCAGATATAAGAACCATCCTCTGGGTCGCCGTGTAAGCACGAAGATCAAACCCAGCCAACCGGTAATCGAGAGTACACAGAATTCCCACGGCTTCCACCACTCATAACCCTGGAACGAAATCGGGGTTCCGTCCCAGAACCAAAGCACCCGATGAAGCGTAAGGTCGATGAACTCACGCGGATACCTGCGAACAAAGTCGAAGGCTTCTTGCCTCGCTTCTTGGATATAGGCCTGTTCGCCCATCTGCGCGTATTTTCGGAACTCGCGCGGATTCGCGCCTGGATGAAGTCCGAGGTAGCCCATTCCATTGGAGTAGTGGTAATTCCCTAAATGAAACTCGAACCAGAAATTACTACGAAAGAACACCGGATGGCCAAAGACGATCTCATTCCGCACTCCCCAGGGCGCGACAACCGCGAGGAGAAACAGGCACGAAACCAATGAATTTCTAAGCCACTTGAGTCCATGTTTGTGATTGATCAAAATCACAGATCCGTAAGCGAAGGGAAGAATGCCCAGCAGCGCGGGATTCGTGAGCGCAGTAAGCCCCCATAGAAATCCGTATGCGATCCACAACCGGAGTACGGAGCGTTGTGCGAGATCGATGGTCAGGATTAAAAGCGTGATCAGCAGCAAGGCGCTTACGGCGAAATCCCATATCCAGGAAGTGGGCCATCGGAAAAAAAAGGGACTCACAGCCCAAATCCATGCCGCCCACAGTCCCACTCCCCTGCCGAGAGTTCTGCGGCCGAGCGCATAAATTCCCACGGCAGTCCCGGCTGCCATAGCACATTGCAGGATGATGATGACGAGAGCTGATCTGGCGGAGTAAATGCCAAAACCTCTGAAGACGAGAGAAACAAAATAGGGGTATACGGGTGCAACCCAGGCTGTAGGGCCGGTGTCATGCACAAAGGGGGAACTGAAGCCTTGTCCGCGTGCCAGATGAGCTGCGATGCTCGCCACTTCCATCCCGTACGGATATGGATAGCCAGGATTTGGCACGTACGTCTTTTTCCAAAGCACAAACGCAACCCTGAGCACAAATGCTGTAAGCAGGAGAGCGGTATTCATGGTCCGGAGAGAATAGAGATATCGCTGACTACGGGAAAGCAGCGGGCTGTCCAACATGGTTGATGGCGCGAGAAAAGTCCGGACGTCGATACGAAAAAAGCCACTTTGCCGATTGGATCTCGCCGGCTCAGGATACAAGAAGTGATCGCATGAATCGCGCAAAACCTGCTTCCAAGATGTTCACTCTTGAAATCCCTCCTGGCCAATGAGTGGCACGAAGGCACAACCGTCGAGGCGAACGCGGAAAATGCCATCCTGGCTTTTTCTTGCAAGGATCAAATCCTGCAACTCGCGGCTTCCCACTGGTAGAACCATTCGTCCGCCAACAGAAAGCTGCTCTATAAGGGGCTGAGGAATCTCAGGAGTAGCTGCGGAAACGATGATCGCGTCGTAAGGAGCTCTCGGTGGGTATCCGAGCGTACCATCGCCAACGACGACTTCGAAGTTTTTATATCCGAGGCTGGCAAGGTGCTCCCGCGCGAGTTGCGCGAGAGCAGCATGGCGTTCGATACTCACAACACTCTGGACCATTTCGCAGAGCAAGGCTGTCTGGTATCCCGAACCGGTACCTAATTCGAGTACTCGGTCTTCAGATCTCATTTCAAGCGCTTGAAGCATCGAGGCGACGATGTATGGCTGGGAAATCGTTTGCGAGCATCCGATGATCAGCGGTCGATCTTCGTATGCGTGCTCGCGGAGCTCAGGAGCCACGAACTGCTCGCGCGGCACTCTGCTCATCGCCTGCAGGACAGCTTCGTTAGAGATGCCGCGGGCTTTGAGCTGGCGCTCGATCATGAGCTCGCGAGAGTCCATAGAGGACAGGGTACAGCGGAGAGGTTACAGGGGACAGGGATAGGGGACAGGGTTACGGATTGGTTTCCCTGTTCCCTGTAACCTGCGACCTGTTTCCCTCACTTATCTCTTGCGCTGCCGCACACGCAAGTCAATTGCAAGCACGCCAGTGTAGTCGCGGACAGCCACTAACGAGACGTTTCTGTTGATGTTGTATTCGACCTGCACGACTTCCTGCGCATACTGTCCGAGGTTCGTCAGATAGGTAACTGTCAGGTCCTTGGAAATCTGTTGCTCGACCGTCAGGCGCGCGTTGGGATTACCTTCCGTTCCACCAAGATTGGGATCAATCTTTATGCGACTGATGCCGAACAGCTTCTGTACGCGACTGCTTACGGCCGCGTTCAGAGCCTCTCCCAAAATGGCACTCGAAGCATTTTGGGCGAAGGTCTCGCCGCTCGCCGCTTGCGATCCCTGCTCCGCCTGAACTTCTGTTTCCTGCCGGGTGCGGCCAAAGGCGAGCAGGGCGATGATGTCCTCCGATGGCAGAGGCGGCTCGGAGCGGTAGGTGATGTTGAGCTTGTCGGGAGTTCCGTGGAATCCCAGCGTGATGTCGTAATCGCGCACGCGCGCTGAAGCTTCTACGTTGATGACTGGCTCGATACGGACCGGATTGGTGAAGACTACGTCGCCCCGTTCCAAATGATAAGTAGTACTGTTGAAGGTAATGTCGCCTTCAGCGATACTTACGCGTCCCATAACGGAGGGTCTTGCCGCTGTGCCTCGGAGGCGAATATCGACGTCCCCGGACAGCCGCGCCATCGAAGTCTCGACGCGCAACTCCGGCGTGGAGACTATGTGTACGTCGAGCCGAATGTTATCGACAAGCGAATTGGGATTCGGCGGCGCAGGCGTCTGCTTCGCTCGCTGTACGTAGGTGGCAAGGTCAAATTGCGGAGTGAGTCCAAACTTCGTAATCGTCACATCACCCGAAAGCACAGAGTTCTGAGCCGTTCCCACGAGTCGCATATCGGCCGTCGCTTGCGAACTCACGCCTTCGGGATAGCGAATGCGAATGTCATGTCCGGTCGCGTTTAGATCGAAGAAAATGCCGTTGGCGTAGGTAATGTAGCCGCCAAGCACCAGATCGCCTCCGCCGCTCTTCGCCGTGAGTCTCTGCACGCGCAGGCGGTTGGTGTCGAAGGTAAGAGTTCCGTTGATCGCGCTGAGCCCATTGGGCAGATTGGTCAATGAAACGGTTCCGTCGGCAATCTGCACATTACCGGCGAGCGACGGCGAGTCAATTTTGCCGGTCGCATTCACCGTAAACGTCACTTGGCCGGACGATGAAAGATTGGAGTTGAAGCTTTCAAGGATGGCCAGGTTCAGATGCCCGTTACCATGCAGGTCGAGCCGTTGGGCGCCGGTAAGCTCCACCGTTCCCGATCCGGTAATGTCAGTATCCGTCCCGACGATGTGCAGTTGGTCGATCTTCGCAGTGCCATTCCCCACGGAGAATCGCAGCGGCCCCTGGTTGCGAAGCTTGATGTTCTGAATGTCGGTGGCGAACTGATCTATATCGCCAGTCACGACGATCTCATTCGGACGCTTCAGAGGACCGCGCAGCGTGAGCTTGCCGGACATTGAAGAGTGCCCGGTCAGCTTGCCGGGAAGATAGACTCGCAGAAGGGGATCAAAATCCAGCTTCGCTAAATCCAGGTGCAGCTCCGCTGGCCAGTCGCCGCTCAGGGTAATGTCGCCATTCAGATTCGCCGATGCAATCTGCGTATTTGCGCGCGCTTCGACGTGAAGATCTGTTCCATGTGTAGCAGCAGAGGCGACGAGATCGCCTTCCTGCTCCCCGCCCAGGACAAGATTCTTTACCGTAATCTGCGCGTTCAATGAAGGCTGCGAGATTGTGCCCGATCCGGTAAGAGTAAATTGAGCGCGACCACCTACCGGCAATCGCTTGCTTTGCATTCGCGTGATGTGAGCGAGATCGAAATCAGTTCCGGTCAGGTTCAGGGTAAAAGCTTGAGAGGTGAGGGCGTAGGTTGCGCCGCCAGTGACGCGTGCTCCATCTTGTTGAAGCAAGATGTTTCGAAAATCAAGCTGCCGGCTATGGAGTTGGGCATCGGCGGAAAGCGACCGGAACGATTCTCCGTAGATAGTCCCTCCCGTGACTTGCACATGTCCTCGACCGCGAAGCTCCTGTTCCGTGCCGGATAAAGTGACCTGCGCGGTGAATGTTCCCGTAATGGGATAATTCATTCCAGCTATCGTCTGCCAACCAGCGATGTCGTTGTCGAGCAATCTTAAATGCGCCTCAACCGGCAGGGCAGCCGCGAACTGGCCATCGCGCAGATTCGCGCTGGCGGTTCCCAGGATCTGCGCCTGTCCGTGCTTCAGAACAATGTTGCGCGCCGAAATGGAAGATGGTGAGTAGCTGATGTCTGCGTCGAGCGAGTCCCAGCGCAGCAATTGCCCATTCCGCGACGCTGCGGAGATACCTTCCCGATTCTGAACGCCTAATTGCGAAGGCAGCACGGTGTCAAAGTCACTGGCCTGCAGATGTCCGTTGATAGCCGGCGATTCGAGTTTTCCTGTGGCGGTTCCGTTGAACGAAGCTTGTCCGTGTACGACCGCAGGCAAAGTTTGGGTTTGTGCACCGAAGGCCCGCATGATGGGCTCAAGATCGGCTAGATCAGACGTATTTACTGAGACTCTGAGCTGGGACTGTGTTCCGATTGCGCCAGTTGCGTTCAGTCGCGTCATGCGCGAGGCGAGACTGACTCCGGTTACATCGATACGCTCATCTCGACCACGGTATGTGGCTTGGATCAATCCGCGCAGCGGAAGCTCGGATGATTGCACCGAGGCTGGCGATTCCGCGTTCAGATCGATTGTCGCATCGGCAAACTTCGGCGAACCTGTCCATCGAATCCCTACGTTGCCTTGGACCCCGGATGCGATTTGTAAGCGGTTTACAGGATTCCTGGACGGAAGCACGGCACGCAACGCCTGCCCCATCTGCATTCGCGACACAGCAAGCTGAATAGATACCTCCTGCGGCTTGGTCGCAAGCTTTCTGGGCGATCCCACTCCAATTTCCGACTTGGGAATCAATTTGATCCAGTGCAGCAGACTTGCCCCACCGGTGAAGCTGCCGCCCAGCGCGCGTCCACTCAGCTTTGTCACCGTGATTCGGTCTACGTCGATGCTGTAGTCGGATGTCGCATCGACGTTGGCCAGGCGAAAGTCAGGCGCCAGATAAGCGCCTTTTGTGAGTTTGAGGTGCCCTGAACTGAAGAAATCCTCAGAGGACAGATAGCGCAGCGTTCCAGTTAATTCGGCGGTGCCGTCGCGCAATTCCGGTATGCCAAAGACCCTGCCGACAGACTGCAACTCAACTGTGCCTTTGTACGTTGCCTCGATATGCGGATTGCGCAGATCGGTCACAGCGCCACTCGCCTCAATCCGCGATTCGCCGCTCGTCCATCGCAAAGAGCTTACGTGGATAGCATTCTTCTGGATGATGAAATCCGTTTGCCCCTGGGAGAGGACTTGCTTGGCTCCAGGCCGCTGCAGGAGTACCTTGCCGAATTCAATGTGAGTCCTATACCCGTTCTCTGGAGTCGCAACGTAGCTCATGATCGAGGCAACGCGGTTAGCCTCAATATCGAGCGGAATCTGTTTCTCGTTCAGCAGCAGCTCTCCGTCGCGTATACGCAGATGATCCGCTCGCAAAGCGAACAACTGCTCGAGTCCGCCTGCGGGCGTTTGTCTGAGTTTCGGCTGCGGCTGGTTCGTGCTTCCATCGGGATGAACGATCAGGTGGATCACGGGATGTTCGACATCCAGTTCACGCAGTCCGAGCTCGCGACGGAAGAAGCTGAGGACTTTTAACGACATATGAGCGTGGTCGAAATGAGCATACGGAACATCACCGGGCTTCTCCTTCCCATGAATGGTCAAGTTGCTCACATCCGCCTCCAACCCAGAGAGGCTCCAGGTGATGCTGCCGACCTCCACCTTTCCGCCGGTAACCCGTTCAAGTTGAGCGACAATTTCGCTCTGCACTACGGCGCGAAAGTAGTTGCTCTGCAGATAAATGAGAGCGCCTGCTACCGCGAGCACGATCAGAGCGGCCACGGCTCCAAGCACGACCCATCGTCGTTTGCGCGAAGGCGGTGTGATTGGATCAGCCAGCATGTGGACTATTGTTTGGCCGCTTCAGCCGGACCAGAGATATGTAGCGGCAGGAAGTGGAGGTCAGAGACGTCCGGCGTCTTCTTATCGATACCCGTAAGCGGCAGAGAGGGATCGAAGCCCTGAATACGGCTTTGGTTGCGCAGACTCTTCAGCCAGTCGGAAATAAGCGCATTCACGCGCTCCTCGCGAAGAATTGCTTCAATTTTGTCCTGAAGTTGGTCGACAGGAGGCGGCGTGAGATGCTTCGCTTTCATTTCGGGAACGAGCTTCGTGTCGTAGTAGGTCTGGATCGCACGCGGTCCTACTCGCACCTCCGAGCGAAAACGGAGATCGATGAAGCGAAGGGTCTCGATCTCCTGAGCTAGACGTTTGGTTACGTCCTCCTGCGTCAGTCCGTTCTCTCCAAGTAAGCGAACCCAGCCAAGATTCGTCTCAGCACCAGGAATTTGTTTGCGGATTTCAGAGATGCGGGTATCGAGGTCTTCCCTGCTGATTGGAATCGTGCCAAACACTGCGATCTGATTGCTAACGAGACTCCGATCTACGAGGCGGCCGAGCGCCGCAATCTCGTCTTCAATCGTGATCGGTCGCTTTTCCGCATTGATGAGACGCGTGAATTTTGCCTCCTGCTCCACCTCGCTGCGCATGATCGGATGACGATCCACCGTGGCAACAATACGGTCCAGCGTTTCGCCGGCGTACATCGACGCAGCGAAAAGCACAGAGAACAGAATGGAGAACAGAACTCTCATCAGAACGTTTGCCCAATACTGAAGTAGACGTTTATGTGGCTCGTACGGTCGAGATACGGCCCTTTCGTCGGATCGTCCCGAACCGGAAACAGCGTCGGATTCAGGTTGTAGCCGACGTCCACGCGTACCGGCCCGATTGGCGTTCGATACCGTACTCCCAATCCTACCGCTTGCGATATGTAGTTGAAATCGCAGGTTGGTGTAGAGGAGGTTACCTGCATTTCATGGGGCACGCACGTATCCGGATGCGCCTGCGACCAATGGCTCATGCCGGGGAAGATATCGCCCGCCGAAGCGAAGACGTTCCCCGCATCGTGAAACAGCACCGCGCTCAGGTTCTCGCCAATATAAGGGAGAGCAATGGGAGGCGTTCGAATCTCGAGATTGTTCAGGAACAGCCCGTTCCCTCCGAGCGGGAATCCCGTTTGCGGATCGCGCGGCCCAGCCTGATTCAGGCCAAATCCGCGATGAGAGTTGCTGCCTCCGGTGAAGAACCGCTCTGGCAATGGGACCACTCCCGCGACGGAACTTAAGACACTGGCAGCGCCTGACATCGACGCCTGTCCCACTTGGACCGTGCCGAATGGGTTCTCGATTCCAATACGGGTGGAACGTGCGAAGACCCATCGGCGTCCGCTGATGTTCTTGTTCTCAGCAAACGAGTGATAGCTCGAGTTTTGCAGGAAAAGACGAGTGTAATTCGCCTGCGAACCGAAGATGCCGGATGCAACGCCGAAGTCGAGCGCGTTGTAAGTTCCTTTGTGGGAGTCGAGAGGATCGTCTCGGTGGTCGCGTACATAACTGAAACTCGGCATACCGACGCGTACCGGACGAGCCAGAAGTGGTATCAGTTCGGGACTGATTTGCAAAGTGTTCTGATCGACCTTCACCCGCCGATAGCTGTACTTATAGAGGAGGGTTTCGCCCTTTCGCCATTGCTGCAGAACTTGTACCGATCCTGCAAGCTGCTGCGAGCTGAACGTGAGCACGTTTTGGGTGCTGTCGTAAAGCGCGGTGAAGCTGAGGGTGAGATCGTCGCGATTCATCCAGTGCGGTTGTTCATAGGTGAGTGACGCGCGCTGCTGCAGCCGTCCTAAATTGGTTCGGAAGACAATGGTATCGTTGCGTCCGCGGAAGTTCGCTCGAGTTACGCCGAACGTAACCAGCGGGCTGAATCCGGTGCCGCCTCCAGGATTGCAGACCTGCGTTGACGTGGGATTCAACTGGATCTTCTGGCAATCGCTATTGACATTGCCTGTTTGCACCTGGAAACCAAGTCCGTAGTCGAAGGTATAACGCTTGGCTTCCTCAATCTGCACCATCAGATTCTTCTTGCTGACGTTGCCATCCGGATTCGCAGTTGACATATCGACTTGGTTGAAGATGCTCAGGTCGTAGAGGCTTCGCTGCGTGTTCAGCACTCGCGATTGGCTAAGCGGATCGCCTTCCTTGATCTGGAATTCGCGAGTCACGACGAAGGGTTTGGTAAAGCGCAGCCCCGAAATCAGGATCTTATCTACGAATACCTGCCGCCCTTCGCTGATCTTGAAGGTAACGTCTTGTCGGTTCGCTTCGCTCGGTGCAGGTTGGTTGCTGGTCTCAACCTGTACATCCGGAAATCCTCGATCGTAGTAGTAGCTGACGAGAGCGTCGCGATCGTTCGCGAGCTGATACGAAGAGAATGGCTGCCCCGGAATGGTACTCAACTGGTCCTCCAGAACGTCATTTGAAAAATGCAGATTCCCGACCATCTGGACTGCATGAACCAGCGTCTGCGCCCCTTCATCTATATCGATTTCCACGCGCAATCTGCCGGCCTTGCCTTCGTAGTCGTCGGTTGTTTTGGCTGTAACGCTCACCTGTTGAAAGCCATTTGTCTGATACAAACCCGTAATTACGCCCAGGTCGCGTGTCAGCAGTGCGGAGCTGAACACCCCGTGCCGCTGAAGGATATCGGCCGGCTGGAGCACCATTCGCTCACGAATGCTCTCAGACGGGAAATATGCGTTTCCCTTGATCACAAGATCGGTGAATTTGTGCAATTCGCCGCGATCGACATCAAAGATGACAAGCTGACGTTCGTCTTTTTGCGTGAGCTTCGAAGTAACTGTGGCGTCGAAATAGCCTTTCGTCTGGAAATAATCCCGCAAATTGCGCCGGCTTTCGGCGAGCAGATCTTCGTCAAGCGCACCTTCTTCGAAGATGGGGACGTACTTCTTGAGCAATCCCTTGCGCAGGCGAGCACCATCGACGCGCACGTCCACAATTGGTCCGCGATTGATCTCAAAGACGTAGTCGAGCTTATCGGTATCCGGATGGTAGTTGCGATCAACCACGGCCACCTGCGCTTCCAGGTGATTGGTCTTTTGATATTTGTTCCGCAAACGCGTGAACGCTCGGCTCAGCCTTCCCGCCGTGATGGGCTGACCTGGATGCAGTTTCGTGATTCCGCGGATTTTTCCTGGAGAGTAGCCAGGATCGCCTTTCACGATCACTTCGCCGAGATGAGCATGCGGACCGCGGTCGATGATGAAATCAACTCCGATCCGCTGGTGCTGGGGATCCAGTTCCGAATTCATGCGGATCGTGGGCTCAAGGTACCCGGCTTCGGCCAGCAGACGCTTCATACGCTCCATGCCGCTGGCGACTGCATCCTCGTCGAATTCTTGCCCAAGCTGCATCTTGCTGGCGTTCACAAGCTGATTGGCAGTCGGCGGCCCCGGGGCGCCATAAACCACTATGCTGCCCAGAAAGAGCTTCTCATCGACAACGAAGGCAAGATCGAGCGAGCCGTTGGGATGAGGCTCGACTTCCACCGAGATCGTACGAAATCGTCCAGTCGCGAACAATTGCTGGATGCTGGCTTCAACGGTGTTGCGGTCGAGCGCAGCGCCGGGCTGGAGCGGAAGCAATTCGAGTAGGTCGCTCTGGTCAATGCGCTGCGAGTTCTTAAAGGTGACACTGCGAACGCGATATCCGGAATACCGCGCGAAGGCATCACTGGCCTGATTGGGAGGCTCTGCAGCCACTGCATCTGCACCTGACTGTGCGGTCGTGCTTTGCTTTGGCTGCGTGGCAGATGATGTGTTGTTCGCTCCCGATTGCGGCCAGAGGCTCGAGACCATTACAAGAACAGCGACAAAGATTCCTGCAAAGCTTCGAAGATTAGGCCGTCGGTGCGTACGAGAATAAGTCGACGTCGTCTGCTCGGCTGTGCGTACGCTCTGGATGGCGTTTCGGCGCAATGCGATCGGGAATCGGATTAGGACTTCTCCATAGAAGCGATTTCGCGCGCGCGAGCGCACCAGTTGCAGGCACAGCTCTGGGGGAGCATACGCCTATAATAAAGGCTGATTTCCTCAGCTCCAGACCTCATCGTGTACTGCCGGCAGCGAAATGTTCCCAGACGCTAAGTCCAGCTGGTCTAAGGACGAACGGTACTCTCGCCAGATCCTTTTTGCACCGATTGGTCCTGAAGGGCAGGATCGCCTCGCGAAGTCGAAAGCCGCGGTGGTTGGCTGCGGGGCAATTGGCGCCTCCACCTGCACCTTGCTTGCTCGCGCAGGTGTTGGAACTTTGCGCATTATTGACCGCGACTACGTCGAGCCCAGCAATCTGCAGCGACAGCTTCTCTTTGACGAAGAGGACGCACGCCAAAGCACTCCCAAAGCGGAGGCTGCAGCCCGGAAGATTTCTCAGATCAACGCAGAGGTGAAGGTCGAGGCCCACGTGAACGACCTGACGCCGCAATCGTTGTCACTGCTGGAGGACATCGATCTCATACTTGATTGCACCGATAACTTCGAGACGCGATATCTGATCAATGATTTTGCGGTCAAATCGCAACTTCCATGGATTTACGCTGCAGCTGTGGGCTCCTACGCAGTGACGATGAACATCCTGCCGGGTGAGACCGCGTGCTTAAGCTGCCTGTTTCCCGAGCCTCCTCGCGGAACGTTTGCCACCTGTGACACCGCGGGCGTTCTGAACTCGGCGGCTACCCTTGTCGCATCGGTGCAAGTCGCGGAAGCATTGAAGATATTGGTCGGAGCGCAGGCACAGCTGCGTCGGACACTGCTTTCCATCGATGTGTGGACCAACGATCGCTCTGAAATCTCCGCCGCAACGCCGCGCGAAGGCTGTAAAGTTTGCGGGCAGAAAATCTTTGAGCATCTGGAAGGCAAAGCTCGTCCGCAGATCACGCTATGCGGACGCAATTCGGTGCAGATTCACGAACGTGAGCGGCCGGTAGATTTTCCCGAAATGAGTTCGCGCTTATCAGCTCACGGTCAGGTTCGGTATAACGACCTCGTTCTGAAGTTCTGGCGCGATGCGTATGAAATGACTTTGTTTCGCGACGGAAGGGCGATCATCAAAGGAACCAGCGATCCCGCCGTGGCGCGGAGCCTGTACGCGCGGTTCGTGGGTTCCTAGGCTAATTATTTCGCCAGTGCCGCCGCTTTCCGGAACCAGGGGCGTTCTCGGCGCTTCAGATATCGTGGCAACGTTCGCTTCCTCAATAAGACTCGCCCGGCCCAGTCCCGTGCTTCCTGATCCTTGCCCTGCGACTTCAGAAATTCTGCATAGTTGACCAGTGTTTCCGAGAGCGTTGAGACCCGCACGACCCGCTCAAACATTGCGGCCGCCGCCCCCGGCTGTCCGATCTTGGCCAGGCAGTGAGCAAGCAGCCCTGCAGCTCGGTCGTAGTCGTAGCGAATATCTTTTGAGACCACGTGTTGAAGATCGCTCACTGCGGCTGGGTAGTCCTCGAGCTTTAGTGAGCAAAGAGCGCGGCGGTAGAAGGGATCAGGGGAGTCAGTGCGCGAGGAAATTGCGCGGTTGTAGCACTCCCTGGCACGAAGATATTTGCCGTCATCGAGGTAAAGGTCGCCGAGTTCCTCGTAATTTCCTGCCGAAGGGTTATCGAGAATGACCGCCTCGAGGCGCCGTATGCGGCTGCGCCGCGGAAATATCTGGAAGCTGCGGGCCAGCATTCCCATTTCCGGCAGCATTTCCACACAGATGTAAATGAAAGCCCCTAATCCGCTGCCAAGAATGATGATCCAGAGCCAGTACCAATCGGGACGGCGGCGGATGAAATGAATGACGGCAATCGCCTGCAGGATGAAGCCGATTCCGAAAAATCCCGGTATGCCGATCATCGTTATTAAGTTATATGGGAGAGGTTACAGGGAACAGATTACGGAAGGTAGCAAAATATGGCGAGGACCACGTAGTTTCCGCGGGTCGCGCCTGCTGCTCACGATAAAATGGAATGCAAGTGACACTCCCTGTTCGCCTGATCGCCGTGGACATCGACGGCACGCTGATCGATTCCACTCTGGATATCCCCTCTGCAAACCTGAAAGCTCTGCGACGCGCTCACGAGTTGGGTGTGCACATCGTCTTAGTCACGGGCAGGCGCCACCGATTCGCCATGCCGATTGCCGAACAGCTTGGGTTCGAGTTCTGCCTGATCAGCTCCAACGGAGCGATCACGCGTTCGACAGCCGGTAAGCTCCATTACGCCGACATGCTTCCGCGTGCGACTGCGCACAAAGTATGCGAGCACATGTCTGATTTCGCCGCCAATACGGTATTGACCTTCGATAAAGAAGAGCGTGGCGCGATTGTGGTAGAGCACACGCATGAACTCGGCAGCAACATCCAACGCTGGATCGACAAAAATCGCATGTATATTGCGGAAGTCGCGCCTATTACGGCTGCGCTGGTATGCGATCCCGTGCAGGCTATGTTCTGTGGCACGGTCGAAAAGATGAAGCCTGCCGAGGCTCGACTCAAAGACGGGCCTATAAATGGCGAGATCAGCGTCTTAAAAACTCAGTATGATCATCGCGATTTGTGCATTCTCGATGTCCTGCGACACGGCTGTTCGAAGGGATCGGCGCTGGCGCGGTGGGCTTCACATCTCGGCATTCCGCGCGAGCAGGTGATGGCCATCGGAGACAATTACAATGACGTGGAGATGCTGGAATTCGCGGGATTCCCTTTCGTGATGGCAAATGCGTCCGAAGACCTGAAGCGGAACGGGTGGCCAGTTACCCTGGACAATGAAGCTTGTGGTGTCGCCGCAGCAGTGGAAGACGTGTTGGCCGGAGTCCTGAAATGAAATTGAGAGCTCTGCTAAGCATTCCATGCCTGATGCTTCTTGCGGCGAATTGCCTTCAGGCGCACGAGTCTGCCGTGCTCCGCAATGGATTCAGCATTTCTCATGATCATCATCGCCAGATTGGCTCGGTCACTCGCCTGTTTCTTACCGCCTCAGAAAACGAGTTCGTGGATATGCCGTCCGAGAACATCCTCGGCTTTGAGCCTGATGTCGACGTGCCGGAGCCGCAGATCAAGAACATCCCAAACGCTCTTGGGAAAATCCAACCTGCTCTAACGCGGATCGTCGAGAGGGCCGCAAATGAAAATCAGCTTGATCCTGATTTTATCCACGCAGTGGTTCGCGCCGAGAGCAATGGGAAATCAAGGGCCGTCTCCCCAAAGGGCGCCCAGGGACTCATGCAGCTCATGCCACAAACGGCAATAAAGCTGGGCGTAAAAAACAGTTTTGATCCCGCCGAAAACATTAACGCCGGAACGCGATACTTACGCGAATTGCTGGCGCGCTATCACAACGATCCCATCCGCGCGCTCGCGGCGTACAACGCGGGCGCTGGCCGGGTAGAGCAATATCACGGCGTACCGCCGTACCGCGAAACCCGCGCTTATGTCGCTTCGATTATTCGCGATTTCAATCGTCGTAAGCTGGAGGAGGAGCGAGCTGCCAAATCCGCAAAGTCAACCCAGACCCCACTCGCAAAAGTCTCGGATGGCAACTGACGACCGTGGACCGCAAGCGGCTCATCATCACGTCCATTGTTGTAATAGTTCTGGCCGTTCTTGTGGTGTGGCAGGTACACTCCTGGCGCAAATTTGACTGGCAGATCTTCGGGCAATCCCTCGAACAACTGAACTGGTGGAAGATCCTCGGCGGCGTGGGCCTTGTCTATCTCGCAGATGGACTACGAGCTTTTCGCTGGGCGATTTTTTTGCGCCCAGTGAAGAAAGTCTCACCGTGGAGTCTGCTACCGGCCCAATACATAGGCTTTGCCGGACTTGCGCTGTTGGGACGTCCGGGAGAGGTGATCCGTCCGCTGATTATCGCCCACAGGACCGGGTTGACCTTCGCATCGCAGATCGCGGTCTGGACAGTCGAGCGCATCTTCGATATTTCCGCAGTGACCGTCATCGTCGCCGCCGACTTGCTGCTCTCGGGCACGCTGAAAACTTTTACCGACAAGCAAATCGAGATCATGCGCGCGCTAGGCGCCGTCCTCATTTTTATCGTAGCGGGTCTGCTGGCGTTTGCCTTCAGCGTTTGGCGAAACGGGGAACAGATCGCGCAATGGCTGGAGCGTAAGCTGGCGCGGCGCCATGCTCACACGGGTCACCGCATCGCCTCCAAAATCAGAATCTTCAGCGCCGGCCTGCATACCATCCATGACGTCGGATCGTTTGCGGCAATCGCCTTCATCTCCATTGCGATTTGGACGTTGATCGCTTGCGCGTACTACGCAGTTCTGCAGTCCTACAACGATGAGACCGTATACACGATGACGTTTGTGTACGGCATTATTCTCATGGCGTTCAGCGTCGCCGGAGGAGTGCTGCAATTGCCGGTAGTGGGCGGTGGCTCGCAGCTTTCCACCATCAAAGCCCTGTATTCGCTTTTTAATACTCCGCAGGAACTTGCCACTAGCTGCGGCATGATGCTCTGGCTCGTAACCTTCGTCTCAGTCACGCCATTAGGACTCATCCTCGCTCGAGTCGAGCACGTGTCACTCCGAAAGCTGGGTGAAGAATCGCATCTTGAGGAACAGCAGGCGGAAGAGGCAGTGAGCCTGGAAAACCGATAGAGAGCGATCCCTGCTAACCCTGAAATGTCAGTACGCTCAGACGGCGTAGGCTAGTTTGGAATTACTCTGACCTAAGCGATCAATTATCGATCGTGGCTGCCAGAAAAAGCGGAACCCCACAGTGAGGATCGATATTCGCTGCTTTTTGCCTGCCGGATGGCCGGGCGGCGGACCGGCGAAGCTGTCTTAAGTCATGGCACCGGAAGAGATTATTCGTCATTCCCTGCTAATTCCCTGCAGATTCCCTGCTGCATCACAAAACGCCAGTGTTCATGCGGGTTTGGTTATGAATTTTCTTTGGCGGGAAAAAATTCCCTGTAAGATTCCCTGCGCAGGGAATTCATATAAACCGCCCGCCAAGATCGGCGGAAGCTTGGTGTATCGAAGGCGCACTCCGAATCTGCGGTGACAGTGCCTGGCCCTTTCCTCCTCGAGTTACTGACTGGCCAAGCCAACCTTACGAAGGATCTCCTGAAAACGCGGATCGCGATGCAGATCTCGAAATTCGGGATAGACGTTCAAATAAACAAGGTATTCGTCGCGAGCGTTGTACGCTCGCTCCAGCCATGCGACAGCATTGTCGTGGTCGCGCAAACCTTCGTAAACGAATGCCACGTGAAGCGGCGAAACATACTGGCCTCGTGACGCGATGACCTTGAGCTGTTCCAACAGCCTCCGAGCATCGGCCTCTCTGCCACTAACTCCGTATGCATAGCCGAGGCAGGCGATTTTGTCTTGCTCTCCCCCGGAGTAATCTCGTGCCTTCTCCAAAGCCGCAACCGCCTCCTGATCTTTGCCTTGCATCACCAGCACTGGTCCCATGCGCTGCCAAACGTACGGCAGTTGCGGATTGAGATGGACAGCAGTTTCGAACTGCCCCTTAGCGGCGTCATAGTTCTTCATCAATGCGAGCAACGATCCAGCGTTGGCACGGCTGTACGGCTCCATCGGACTCAGCTCAATCGCCCGGTTTGACTGCGCCAGTGCTTCATCGAAGCGACCCATGCTCTTGAGGAAAAGTGAATAGACTTCGTGGGCTTGGGCGTCATTCGGATTCAGGTCGATGGCGCGCCGGAACTCGCGATCAGCTTGCGAGAAATTCCACTCATATCGCCAGGAGATCCAGCCTGATTCACGATGGGCTTCGGACGAATCCGGATCAATCTCAAGAACTTTTGCGAGCACCTCCCGGGAGGCCGAGTATGAAGCTTCAGGATCGGCAAATCCCTCACTGGCAAGGCTGCGATACAGCATCGCCAATGTGATGTACGCCGGCACAAATCGCGGATTCAGTCTTATCGCACTGCGCAGGTGCTCAGCTTTTTCTTCTGCTGCCCGCGGCAATGCCTCGGATTCCGACTTAGCCTTCAAGTAGTACTCATATCCCTGACCGTCGATTGGAGCTGTGTTTGCAAGCCGCTGCTGATCTTCAGGCGTGAGTTGAAGTCGAATTTCCTGCGCGATCTCTCGCGCCACCTGACTTTGCAGCGACAGCACATCTTCCAGATTCCCGTCATAGGTGTTCGACCAAACGTGCGCGCGGGCTCCCGTTTGCTCCAATTCGGCGGTGATGCGAACGTGATTGCCTGAGCGGCGAACCGTCCCATCCAGAAGATAAGTTGCGCCGAGCTCTTGGGCGATCTCGTCCTCCGGCTTGGACGTGTGCTTATATCGCAACATCGAACTCCAGGCGATTACAGCCAGGTGTTCCGACGACACCTTCCCGAACTGGGAGATCATTTCGGCTGTGAGTCCATCGGCAAAGAATTCCTGCTGAGGATCGTCGCTAAGATTTTGAAAAGGCAGCACGGCCAGAACCTTCCGTTTGGGCTCCGCAGCCGAAGAGTTATAGCGGCCAATCGCGTAAGCAATGAGAAGCAGGCTTAGTCCGAGAACGGTCAAGGCCGGAATGAGCCTGCTCTTCCCTGCCCTGAGTGGCTGATCGAAAACTGTTATCGGCTGCCGTTCGACAGCTCGCGGCTTCACATCGCCGATCGGAAGCATCAGCCGATACCCGCCTTTAGGAATCGTCTGGATAAAACGAGGATTCTTGGGATTATCCGCGAAGATTTTCCGAAGTTCCGAAATCGAACGCGTGAGGACGTCATCAGTCACGAACGTGTCCGTCCAGACCGCACGCATCAGCTTTTCTTTGGAAACCACGTCGCGAGCGTCCGCCAGGCAAACCAGCACCTGCATCATCTTGGGCTCAACTCGGACGGAGTGCCCATTCTGGCTCAAGCTGTTGAGCCGTGGGGAGATGACCCACTCACCAATCTGAAAATCGCAATCCATGCACGCCTCGTGCTAGCCACAATTGCTCCTACTTTTGACTCCGAAAAAGCGAATCTGTTTCCGAAGAAATTCTGAGGAAACAGTGAGCCCTCACTGCCTCCCTCGGAAATCGCCCTAAACTCGCCGCCAGCTCAGGACTTCCTCCGCTCCGGCTTTCTAGCCTGCGACTCGCACCGCGCGTGCTGAGCTCGCTTGAATTACCGCTTTCTGATTCCGTTTGTATTGTCTCTGGCCGCTTCGGCCCAAACCGTTGAATTCAAGCTCCGCAATAACTATCTCGTCCTGACCAAGTGTTCAATTGCGGACAGGCATGATCTGGTCGGGCTCATTGATACCGGCGCAACTGAAACTGCGATCGATACGAAGCTCGTTAAACAGCTCCGCTTACACGTCATAGCTGATAAGGCTACATTTGCAACGCGAGAGACAGCGGTATCTTCCGTCTCCATTCCCGAACTTGCTCTCGGGTCTCTGCGGTTCACGAGTTTGTCAGGAATCGCGATTGACATGCTGCGTGTAGAAAGTCAGTTGCGGGTCCATGCCGACTTGATCATCGGCATGGACGTGCTTGAGCGCAGCAATGTTGTGATCGACTACGAGGCAAAGACCATCACCTTCGGCGCAGCACCGCGCTTTGCGCACAGTTCTCCGCTCGTTCGGCTCGGGCACTTGGTTCTCGTACCCGTGGTGCTCGGCGCCAGGAAAATGACCCTGCAGCTCGATACCGGATTGAACGGAGTCCTGGTCTACGGCGCGAAGATTCCCGCGCTTCCGCGGAGCTTGAATTCAAGCAACACCACAGCAATAGGTGGCTCAACAGTGCACACAACTTCGCTGTCTCTCCGCATTGGCGATTGGGAGCAGCGGCAAGCAACGGTGGCGGTCACCGATGACCAGCCAATAAACGACGCGCCTTTTGACGGGCTACTCGGGCCCGTTGCGATAGGAGTCCACCGCCTTGCGCTCAATTGGGAGCGGGACACAATGAGTTGGGAATAGGAGAGTCTTTGAGGGCCGCTTCGACCTCGCGATGGATCGTCGGCGTCTCACGTGAGCTCAACGCCGCGCGTTTCGGGGATGAAAATCGCGATCATGCCCGAAATGAAAAACGCCAGTGCACAAACGTAAAACGCCGAGTCAAGTCCATGCTGCTGTCCGATGCGGCCGATGGTAAACGGCGCGACCGAGCTGAGAGCGCGAGCGCCGTTGTAAGTAAGCCCTAGCGCACGCGCACGCACGCTGGTTGGAAATAGTTCGCTCCCGATGATTCCCGATCCGGAAAAGAAGCCTGTGCCAAAGAAGGCCACCACCGCCCCAAGGACAAGCAGCACAGCCGGCTGCCGCGCTGCAGCGTACGCAGGCACGAACAGAGCGGCGCTAATGGTGTAGAGCATGAACGCAGGGCGCCGTCCAATGCGGTCGGCTACCCATCCATAGCTCGCGTATCCTGGAGCCATTCCGACGATGTTGAGGAAGACAAGCAACGTTGTCGTACTCAGCGCTCCAAAGCCGCGTCCGCCCTGGTCTACTGGGAGCGACAGGTAAGGCGGAATCCAGGTGAAGAGCCCCCACCAGCCGAACATGCCGAATGTATTCATGATCAGCAGCGTCAGCGTCTTGCGACGATAGGGTCCGATAAAGAGTTCGCGGAAACGTAGCTGCGAACCCACTTTGCCGGTCGAGTCCGCCTCTCGGCCTTCTTTCCATAGTTCCGATTCGGGAACATCTTTCTGAATCCAGAGCGTAATCAGGGCAGGCAGCACGCCGACGAAGAACACATAACGCCATCCAGTCCTCGGCAGCATAATGCCCGCCACCAGGGCAGCAAGCGCATAGCCCACCGCCCACGAGCTCTGCACAACGGCCACAGCACGTGCTCGCAGGTACGTGGGCCAGCTTTCGGCTACTAACGTGGCGCCGGTATTCCACTCGCCACCCATTCCAAGCCCGAGCAAAAAACGAATGACCGCAAGCACGAGAACCGAGGTTGCAAGCCCGCTGGCGAAAGAACAGACGGAATATGTGAGAATGCTGAGCATCAGTGCGCGAGTGCGCCCAACACGGTCAGCAATGAAGCCAAAGAGCACGCCTCCAATTCCCGACGCCAGCAGTGTGAGCGTGTTCAGCAGTCCTGCGCTCTGCTTGCTCATATGCAGGTCGCGCATAATGTGCGCGACCACGAGGGAATAGAGCATTACGTCGAAGGCGTCGAGCATCCAGCCAAGGGCGGCAGCAATAAGAGTGCGCCGCTGGCCGGGACTAACCTCAGCGATGAAGGCGAGTGGATTGCGCATGGGAACGGCGACCACGAAGGTCACGCAGAGCCGACTTCAAAGGTCACAAAGCAACTATTCGTGACCTCTACCTTCAAACCTTCGTGACCTTCGTGTTCGCTCTTCTAAAGGGAAGCAGGTTAACAGAAGAAAGGTTCAGGAAGCCAAAGAACCGTTAAGCGAAAAGAATCTTTTTGCCTTCTTCACATCTTTCCGGATCTGTTCTTTCAGCGCCTCAGGATTCGGCCATTTGATCTCCGGACGAAGCCATTTCAAGAAACTGATCTCCACTTCCGTGCTCTCGTCCAGATCCACAGGATGGGAATTCAGCAAATGCGTTTCGATCGCGAATGATTCGCCTGCGAACGTCGGGCGGGTGCCGACGTTAGTAACTGACTCGAAGATTTCGCGAGCTATACGCGTGCAAGTAACGTAGACGCCATTTTTCGGAGTGAGTTCAAGGTAAGGCGCCAAATTGATGGTTGGAACGGTGTAGCGCGAGCCGTACCCGCGTCCTTTCGCTGGCGTGCTGACGATGGAAAACGGCCTGCCGAGCAGATGCCGAGACTTCCCGACTTCTCCAGCCGCGAGAAGCTGACGAATGCGGCTGCTGGAAACAGGTTCGCCACGCAGGCGCATCTCTGCATAGACGAAGACCTCAAAGCCAAATTGTTTCCCGAACTGTTTCAGTTTATCGCAGTCTCCTTCGGCACGATGCCCAAAATGGAAATTAGCACCCTCGTGTACCTCTTTCGCTCGCAGCTTGCCGGCGATGATCTTCTCCGCAAATTCTTGCGGGGAAATAGTCGAGAACTGCTTGTCGAAAGCAATTACGAGCACAGCGTCAACTCCGGTTTTTCCTAGCGCTGCGAGCTTTTGATCGAGAGGGCTGATGAGCAGCGGCGCACTATCAGGTCGAAGCACACGAAGCGGATGTGGCTCGAAAGTCACGGCGATCGATTTCATATCTGAAGCTCGAGCACGCTCAACTACTTTGGTGAGCACGTGCTGATGCCCGCAATGCACCCCATCGAAGTTCCCGATACTCACAACCGTCGAAGTCCAATCGGCGGGAATCTCCTCCAGATGGCGGAAAACGCGCATCATCAAATTTCGAACTCCAGCTTCAATCCGTCGTGCGCTAATCGGATGTGAGGTGGGAGAGATGCGTTGGTCTCTTCGTGCCCCAAATCGTGCGACATATGCACGAAGAAGGCACGATTAGGGGCAAGCTTCTCGACAATCTTGAGGGACTCATCCAGCGAAGAATGAGTAGGGTGCGGACGTCTCCTGAGCGCGTCAAGGAATAGCACATCAAGGCCATGCAGCGCGTGCAAAGTCGCTTCCGGAATGGTGCTGAAGTCCGTTAGATACGCTGCGGTTCCAAAACGGTACGCCGTGATCTCCGAATCTCCATGCAGAACCTTCAGAGGCTGGAACTTCGCGCCGAACAGATCGAGCGTTCCGTTCAGACGATGCAGCGTGACCTGCGGGCGCGTCGAATACGTTGATTCCGGATCAAAGACATAAGCGAACATGCGCTCGATGATCTTCGCAGTATTGTCATCGGCATAGAGCGGCAGTTTCTGTTCTCGCTTGAAGGTAAGCGGTCGCAGATCATCGAGGCCAAGGATGTGATCCGCATGAGCGTGCGTATAGAGGACGGCGTCGATTCGCGTGATCCTTTCTCGCAGCGCCTGCTCGCGGAAATCCGGAGTGCTGTCGATCAGCACGATATGCCCGCTGTACTCCAGCATGACTGAAGGCCGCGTGCGCCGGTCGTGCGCATCGGATGAACTACAAACTTTGCAGTTGCACCCAATCGTCGGCACTCCCATAGAGGTCCCACTGCCCAGGACCGTGAGCGTGGCTTTCATTTTGTGACTGGCTTGCCCCCGGGAGCATTGGGTGCGCGCGTAATGGCGTTCGTGATCTCGAGAAAGGCCATGCGCAGCTCGAAGAGAGCGTTCTGGAGCAATGTTTCTTCTTGCGTGGTGAGATTGCCCTTGGTCCTATCTTTGAGGACGCCGAGGGTGTCGATAGTCTGGCGCGCGCCGATGATGTCCGGCTGCGGATTCTCGCCTTCACGATGCATGATGCCGAGCTGCAGCATCGCAGTGACATAGAGCGACTGCACCAGACGATCGAAAGTCATCTCAAAATCTTCGGCTTTGCCGTGACCGCCGGCGGTAAGCATGTCATCGAGCTTCTTGTTCGATGCGCGATACTCGTTGTGTTGCGCCTCTTGCTCAGCATGCGTAGGGGCAGGCGGCAGTTGCTCCTCCGCAGCGGGAGCGGTAGTTTCAGCCGGCTGAGATGATTGTGATTTCGGTTGTGGCTCTTCGCGGACGTCGGTACGCAGCTCGCCTTCTTCGGTGAATTTGCGCCGGTCGCTAACGACAAAATCAGGTTTCTTTTCCGCCATACTTTTACGTTGCCATTGAGACCGGAGACTCTGCCGCTTTGGCTTCCCCTCCGGGATATGTAATTTTCGCGCCGCTCTCAAGCGCCTCGCGTCGAATGTAGCCAAGAGCGAGCACTTCTTCTCCGGGTTCGGTCGGAACGCGGGCTACGCTGGTAATCTCGCCCACGTCTTTTCCGTCCGCCTGCAGCTTCGCACCAATTTGAGGAAGTTCTCCTTCGAGGCGAAACTTTGTGAACGCGCGGTGGACATTGCCGCGCGAACGAATACGCTCGACAATTTCCTGCCCGATGTAGCAGCCTTTCGTGAAATTGAGCGCGTGATTCTGACCAGTTTCCTGCGGCAGGTCGCGATCTCGAATATCAGTCCCATATTTGGGAAACGCGATCATCACCCGGAATTTTTCCAGCGCCTCGCTGCCGACAGGAACAGCGCCTGAATCGAGTAATGCTTTCCAAAGCTGTAACAGGGTCGCTGCATTTGCCCACACTTCGAAGGTAATGAACTCATCGCTGGCCATTCGCGTGAGTGTGACAGCTGCTCTATTCCAAGTCACATCTGCCAGTTGCATCGGTTCCAATCCGGGATCTTCAATTCCGGCTTTTCTTAAAAGCTCTGTCGCCTTCGGTCCCTGAACTCCAATCGCGCTCAGCTCGGAGCTCTTATCGATCAACTCAACCTTGTCCATGATGATGTAGCGCCGGAGCTGCGTCAGCAGGCTGTCGAGCTGTGAACGTTCGGTATCGATCAGGAGATGCTCCCCCCGGTTATACGCGTACAGGTCCGCCAGAATGCGTCCCTGCGGATTCAAGACAAAGTTGTAGTTTCCGCGATTCACCTGCAGGTTCTTGATGGTGTTGGAGACCATTCCGTTCATCCAGCGCACACGGTCGTTGCCTGAGACGATCACCTTCGTGCGCCAGCCCAGGTCATAGACGGCGCAGCCGGACGTCAGCTCATGAAATTCCCGACGCACATCGCCAAACGAGAGCGCAGTCTCGACTCCGCTGTACTCGCCCATGCGAGCGCCAGAGCCGACTAGCGTTTCATAGAGAGGGCTTTTGGCCATGGCAGAACCTTTGATTATAAAGGTTCATTTTGCCGCACTGTCATTCCGAATCGCCGAACTTTGGTGGTGAGGAATCCCTACCAGGTCCATGCTGTCGGTTGGATAAAAAGCAAAAATTCATAGCTTGGGCTAGGATTCAGACCTGCAGCAAAATTGATGAGTAGTGTCCGATCAGCTTTGTAGCAGGCCGTAGGGATTCCTCACCGCCAACAACATGCGGTTCGGAATGACAAAGCGGAGTGCCTCCGTGGTGAAAAAGATTCTCTGCTATCGTGTCTAACGTGAACACGACCAAGCGCATTGCCGTCGTGCCCGGTGACGGCATAGGAAAGGATGTAATCGCGCAAGCTCTCTCTGTCGTGAAAGCTACTGGCGCAGACGTGGCGTTCACCGAGTTCGATTGGTCAGCAGATCGCTATCTCGAAGACGGAACCACGATCCCTGCTGACGGTTTCACCATGCTCTCCCGCGATTTCGACGCAATCTTGGTCGGAGCCCTGGGAGATCCGCGCGTACCTTCGAATATTCATGCGAAAGAAATCCTCCTCGGCATGCGTTTCAAATTGGACCTTTACGCGAATGTCCGTCCGGTGAAGTGCCTGGACGATTCCCTGTGTCCCTTAAAGGGTTGCCGCGCTGAAGAGATCGATTTTGTTGTGGTGCGAGAGAACACCGAGGGTCCTTACGTGGATGTTGGTGGAGTCTTCAAGAAAGGCACCCCCGACGAAGTTGCGGTGCAGGAAGACGTGAACACACGCAAAGGTGTTGAACGCGTGATCCGCTATGCCTTCGAGTACGCGCGCGAGCACAGCTGCGAGAAAGTACTCATGACGGACAAATCAAACGTCATGACCTACGCTCACGGTCTATGGCAGCGCGTCTTCAAACAGATCGCAACTGAGTACTCCGACATTCAATCGCAGCACATGTACGTAGACGCGCTCTGTATGCACATGGTGCGCGATCCCAAGCAGTTCGACGTGATCGTGACCAACAACATGTTCGGCGACATCATCACCGATCTCGCCGCCGCGCTCCAGGGCGGACTTGGCATGGCAGCAAGCGGCAATATTCATCCGGGCAGAGCGTCGATGTTCGAGCCAGTGCACGGCTCCGCTCCACCATTCGCGGGCAAGAACATCGCCAATCCTATCGGAGCGATTTCAACTGCGGCGATGATGCTCGAATATCTCGGCTTAACGAACGAAGCGCGGAAGATTAACGCAGCCGTCCTCGACGCCGTTCGTCAGAAGAAGACTACTCAGGATATTGGTGGCAATCTGGGCACTCGCGAATCAGGTGAGTGGATCGCAAAGCGAGCGGCGAGCCTCTGATTGCCGATGAGAATTGAGTGCTGCTCGAGCAGCCACGACCTCACACCGCTGGAAAAATTTCGAGTACATTTCCTTTGCCAAAACGGCAGGACCTTGCCAGCCGCGCGTAGCTCGATTTCAAAGCAATCTCAGCCAGAACACTCTATTCAACACTCGCAATCCCGAACTTCCACAATTGCCCGAGAGCTCTAGCCATTGGAGCAAAATCATACCTGTCGCAATCTCCTTGGGAAATAAGCACTTTTGCGGAAAACTTTGGGACTAGTACCAGGACGATACTAACTGGGTGTCAAAACACTAAAGTAACCACCGTCTGGCAGACGTGTGGACATAAGATTTTCTTGGGAGTGTGTCAATAGGAATTAGGACGACACATTCGGAACGACCCGATATGGACACGATGCGAATCGAGCCCTTCATGCCGCTGAAAGAAGATGCGGCGCAGGAAAACCAGATTCCTGCATGTGTAGCGGCGCTTTGCGCTCGCATTTGGGAATACCGCGGGCCGCGAGAGAAATTGCACGAAGTCTCCTGGCAAGCCGATACGCAGATCGCTGATTTGGTTAGAAGGGTGGTAACCGAGTCGCATGGACAGATATCTCCCCGGGCGAACGGCACCCTAGCGATCCATTTTGGGAATTCATTGAACGCGTTGTCGGCGGCCAAATCACTGCAGGTGAGATTGCTCACGTTGCAACGTCCTGCAACGGCGGGACAGGCCGTAGCAGCAACCATCGTTCAGGGAATTGCGCAGAACGCCTCGCCCGACACTCAAATTCTTAACCTGGCCACAATGCTCATCGATGAGGATTCCGCACAGATCCTGGTCAGCGAAGAACTCTACGGAGCAGCCAAGGATATCCCTGGATTCGCCTTCAATCCCAAGCCGGCACATCCGGCCGGCGAGCGTGGCTTTTCTGAAGCGATGTATGAGCTGTTTTGGACCGACGAGTCGACATACGCGCATGTCCGCAAGACCGGACAGTTCCACGCCTTCGTTCAGACGCCGCCACCACCTGCGCCCGCGCCCCCAGGAGCGAGCCGCTATGAGATTCTTTCCGAAGTGGGACGCGGCGCGATGGGCGTCGTCTACAAAGCTCATGATCAGGTGATCGGACGCACTGTTGCCCTCAAGACCATCTCCATTCAGCGGAACTTCGCGGACCGTAGCGAACTCGTAGAGCGCCTCAAGCAGGAAGCGAAAGCCGCCGGTGGACTGGATCATCCGAATATCATCACCATCTACGACGTCGGGGAGGAGAAAGACTTTGTTTATCTGAGCATGCAGTTTGTCGAAGGCAAGACTCTCGCGGCGCTGCTTACAGATAACGAGCTTCCGTCGTTGCTTACGCTGCTCTCGTATACAGAACAGATCTGCAATGCCGTCGGCTACGCGCATTCGCATGGCGTGATTCACCGCGACTTGAAACCTGCGAACTTCATGCTCACGGCCGAAGGCACTGTCAAAGTCCTGGACTTCGGCATTGCGAAACTGGGAGACGCCTCACTCACGCAGACAGGGATGGTCGTCGGAACTCCGACGTACATGGCGCCGGAGCAGGCCAAAGGAAACAAGCTCGACCAGCGTTCTGACATTTTCAGTTTGGGGACCGTTTTTTACGAACTGTTCACGCGTGAAAAGCCGTTCAAGGGCGACATTCCTACCGTACTTTATAAGCTCATTCATGAAGAAGCACCGGCAGCATCTGTAGTCAATCCGGCGCTTCCGGCCGGAATTAACGCGGTAATCCGCAAGGCGATGGCAAAGAATCCGCAGGATCGTTACCAAACCTGCGAGGAGCTTCGCGACGCTCTGCGTGCACAAGCCGTGACGCTTAGCAGTGCTGCGCAAACGCATGTAGTTCCGCAATCGGTTCGGCCATTATCTAATCCAATCACGACGCGATCACTTGCCGCCTCAAGAACGACCGGTACCCACAAGCAGCGGCGTTCCGAAAGGGGAGCGATGGCCTTCATGCTCCTTTTGCTTGCGGCCGCGGCTGGCGTTGCGGGCTGGTCATATCAAGTTCAAAAAAAGACTGGCGCACTTCCGCCACCACTGCAGAAAGCCGTTGCATACGGTTATAAGACGGCGCACACCAGCCAGGAACTTCCGACGAGCACTCCTGTTCCCACGTCGCAAAATCCGAACCTGGAAACATCTGACCCGTCGATGAGCACTCAGCCCGAACAAGGAACTGACGAATCAGAGAACTCCGCGTCTTCGGCTCCCAAAAAAGATGCGCCGCCTGTGGATGTTGCTCCTGCAAACCCGAGCGCACAAACGGAGGAGCACAAAGTAAATTCGCCCACTGCACCTGGATCAACAACCGTGCAGGTGACTGCTCCGCAATCCGCTCCTGCGGCATCTGCATCCCCAGATACTTTCAAAACTCAGACTTCCGCGCACACCGTCAGTCAATCTCCTGCAGCGGGCACGACATCGACCACCGAATCGAAGACTGAGAACAACACTATCGAGCAACAAGGCGCAACCGACTCTCAGCCGAAGCAGAATCGCAGAGCGATGAGGCAGCAGCGACTTGAACAAGAACAAAGCGCGCGAGTGGAAGGCTTCAGCCGTGCCGACATTCCCGACCTGCTGAGCAAAGCCGATTCAGCAGCTAGCTCAGGTTTGTACGCGCTCGCGCGCTACGAATATTCGATCGTTCTCCGCCTCGACCATGACAATGTGACAGCCCGAGAGGGCCTGGCACGCGTGATCGCCGCCCGTCAGGAACACATGCAGCGCTAAATCCACAAGGTCATCAGGTGACGCTCGTGATCCTTGAATCCCAACTTCTTGTAAAACTCGTGGCCGCGCACGTTCACGTAATCGGCTTCGAGATGCACAGCGCGAATTCCTATCTCGCGACACCTCGCAGTCGCGAACTCAACCGCTGCGCATCCGATTCCTTTTGACCGATGCTCAGGCACGACATAGAACTCGTCGAGCAAACAATCGCGGCCGTGAAACTCGAGCGAAAATCCGAATCCCAGAACCATGTATCCCAGCAGTTCCCCACCCTGCTCAAACAAAATCAAGCGTCCCAAATCGGGATCCTGAATGAGTTGCAAAACGAGCCGACGTTGCCGAATCTCCTCAAACGCCAGACGCTCGAAAATGTAGAAGTCGCGCATCAGTGGCAGAAGCCGATCAATGTCGCGCACTTCAGCGAACCGAAATGAAACTCCGAGATTTGAGGGGAGTTGGCGTGAGGACACGTTCTTTCCAATTTACGCCGCGGTTCGCACGCGATTCTGCCAGTGTGACCAAACGAACCAGATAATTCCAATCAGGATAATCGCTCCGATTACCTTGTCGAACTGATGGAAGTATTTGCCCAAATAGTTCCAGTGCTCGCCGGCTTTCATTCCCAAATAGGCAAGACCTAAGCACCATGGAAATGATCCGATAAACGTATAGAGGTGAAATCTGAGCCGCGGCATTTTCGCGATGCCTGCTGGGAGCGCGATGAACGTTCGCACCACTGGCAGCATGCGGCTGATCAGCACAGTCACATCCCCGAATCGCGCGAAGAAGCGATCGGTAAGATCAAGGTCGTGCTGGTTAAGAAAGATGTACGATCCAAATCGCTCCACCAGCGGACGCCCTCCATGGTAGCCAATCTCATACGCAACCAGCGAGCCCAGATTGCAACCCAGCGCTCCCATAAACGCGAGCAGCCAAAGATTGAACTGTCCCGTATGCACCAAGTATCCCGAAAACGGCATGATCACTTCCGACGGCAGCGGAATGCACGCAGACTCCACAGCCATGAGCATCGTTACTCCGAAGTATCCCAACGTGGAGATCACGGAGATGACGAACAGCCCCAGTTTGGCGATAAGACCTTCGATCAATCAGAAGTCCTGGGCGTCTTGAGTGTAGGTGTAGCCCGGTAAAGTCGCGCCATCGTTTCCCTTCTGCACCTTTACGCGAATCGTGTCGGAGGTGGCGGCATTTACGTCCGCCTGACGCAGAATCGCGTATTGCGTGAAGACTTCGTTATATAGCTTGGTAACCAGGTAGTTAGATCCGTTCTCGTCGTTCCGCCAGACCTGACCAAGCTGGATTGATTTCACCGGCATGATGATTAGAAGATATCAAAATGTTAACGGCTTGGAGGATCGGGTGATCGTGCCATCGGGTGATCGGATGAAGTGAAAACAAAAACCAGACGCGGATTTCGCGGATCGGACGCGGATCGCGCCGTATTTTGAATAAACAGCAGCCCGCTGAATCACTGGAGAGCACACATTGTTCCGGTAGTTGTTGAAAGCAGACACTCCTTCGGAAAGTTATCGGAATCCAAAGTTATCGGAATCCAAAGTTATTGAAGTCCACGCAAGGAACCCTCCAACTTCTGCGAAAATCCGCGTCCCATCCGCGCAATCCGCGCCGGGTTTTGGTTTGCTGTTTGCCTTCACTTCACCCGATGACCCGATACCCGATCAACCGATGACCCGATTCCCCCCTGAATCGGCTAAAATACCCCAGGCATCTAATAAGGCGTCTAATCCACTCGACTGCAGATTCCATGGGGGCGTCACGGCTTCGACGGAAGTGCTTGCGGCCGAGAGGCATGCCGGGGTGCACACACCCGTAATCGAGTGCAAAACAACAATTGCCAATCAACAGATGGCATACGCTGCTTAATTAATTAAGTAGCCGTCCTGGGTAGCAGGGCCCGCGGGCCGCCTGAGGACGTCATTTAGCGGGCTGGTCTCCGGCGCGCGGTCCGAGTGCCAGAGGCGAGACCACCGGACTAGCAGCTTGCGTTTCTTGTCCGTTCTGAGCGCCGGCTGCGAACGTTCCCGTAGAAGTACGGGAGCATGAACGCGACTAAGCATGTAGTCTCTTTGCCAGTAACATTTTCGGACGCGGGTTCAACTCCCGCCGCCTCCACCAAACACGCGAAGCGGTTTCGTGTCCTGAGCCTGTCGAAGGGCACCAGAAGCGTTTGCGGTGTCCTGACCGCGCCAAACGGATGCCTTACTGCTACATTGTTCTTTGTGCGGATGACTCATACTACGTCGGCGTCGCTGAAGACACTGACCATCGGGTGGCCGAGCATAACTCCAAAAAAGGAGCTCATTGGACTGCGGCACGCCTTCCCGTGCGTCTTGTTTGGAGGGAAGAGCATCCTTCCTTGAGCTCCGCCCGGCAGCGCGAAATTCAGATTAAAGGATGGAGTCGCTGCAAGAAGACGGCACTCATCGCGGGTTCCCTTCGGCTGCGCTCAGGGTAAACAACTCCCGCCGCCTCCACCATACTCAAGCTGCTAAGCTGCTGAGCTTCTAAGCTGCTGAGCTTCTAAGCCGCCCAACTCTTCAAGCCATCTACCCCCCTCCCCCCTCCCCCTTTTTCGCAAAATACATCTTTCAAAGGACTTAGCTTCGTTTTTTCCTGTTTTTCCCAATTTTGTACGCAATATGTTGTATTCCGAAAATTCGAAGTACCGAGATCTTGTTTATTACTAGTTAGTACTTACCCTTTTTTCGCGGTTCTGGGCGCGAATATCGTTTGTGATCCCGATCGGCTCTCCATTGTTTTTGCCTTAGCCGACCGCTGAATGCCGACTGCCGACAGCCGCCTTTCTCCCGACGCGCAAAGTTCATCCAAACTATCGAGGAATGAACTAGATACGCGAGTAGTTTGGCGGCAATTGCGCTCCGCCAACCCCAGATTTCCACGGGGTTACCCCGAGATTTCCACGGCGTTACCCCGACTTTTCCACGGGGTAACGCCGAGATTTCCACGGCGTTACCCCAGCCGGTCGACATCCGCGATTCCATCGCGCGCCGCGAGCGTCCCATTTCGGAACCTCGCGCTGTCGCTCTCCACGCTCCAATCACACCCATACTTCTGTGCTATGACGAAACAGGGCGAAAGTCAAGCGAAATCCGCAGCGGCGAAACCTGATACGGGACCCCGCCCCCATCGGCCACCGGCATAACGAGCGCTGTCTCGGCGTGCTGTTGTCTTCGCTGAAGATATGACCTTCGCAACCCTTGCATTAGCGCGCAGCGTCCTTTCAACGCTCATCAAAACGTCCCCGTCAATGTGTCCCCAGGCAAAAAGGCCGTGGTACGAGGCCACGGCGGGGGATCATCCGGAGTGAAGTGTTGCAGAAAAATCCCGAATGGGAACCTTCCGTCTGTTGCGTTTTCCCCCGTGTTTCGCCCTCGCTTATAGTGGGGAGAATCTGAGTTTGACAGACCAAACCCGATCCATGTCCCGCGAGTGGGATTCTTCCGTTTACCATCGCCTTTCTGGTCCGCAGGTCAGTTGGGGCAAACGAGTCGTCTCGCGGCTCAAACTGCGTGGAGACGAACTTGTGCTCGACGCTGGTTGTGGAACCGGCCGCCTCACAGCTGATCTTCTGGAAGCCTTGCCACAAGGCCGCGTAATTGCCGCCGATCTCTCGGAGAACATGGTGACTACAGCCCGCGAGCATCTGACCGAATACGGTGAGCGTGTGCACCTTGTTACCTGCGATCTTCTCCACTTGCCCTTCGAGAATGCTTTTGATGGCATCGTCAGCACCGCGGCCTTTCATTGGGTACTCGATCACGATGGGCTGTTCGCCGAACTACTGCGCGCACTTGTTCCTGGTGGATGGCTCGAAGCGCAATGTGGAGGTGGCCCGAATTTGCGCCGCCTGCGAGACCGCGTCGGGGCGCTGGCAGCAACGCCGCAGAGCGCTCCGTTCTTCGCGGGATTTCGTGAGCCCTGGCTGTTTGAAGGTGCGGAAGGCGCCGCAGCAACGCTGCGGCGGGCGGGATTCATCGACATCGAGACGTCAATCGAGCCGGCGTCCACCATTCTTGCCGATGCCGCACAATACAGCGAGTTCGTCCGCAACATCATTCTGCAACGCCATCTTGAAAAGCTTCCTACTGAAGCCCACCGCGCGCAGTTTATGGCAACGCTTACTGCGCAGGCTGCAGAAGACGATCCGCCATTCTCGCTGGATTATTGGCGCCTGAACATCCGCGGGCGAAAATAGTCCAAGCCCTTGCCATAGAGTTAGGGAACGTCCCTGGGTCAACGGGTTTCGTCACCGGGTTTCCCGGGCTTCGCAGGCGGTCACCTTCTCCTCGACTTTTGCAGTGCAAAACGCTCTTACGGTTTCGTAAGTTTCCGGTAACCAAGAAGCAGGCAACAATTCCAAATAAGCGGTACGAAACCGGTATGAATTCTTCAGTTATTTCCATTTTCGTAAGAAGTTGCTATACGCAGTAATTCGAGCAACGTTACTCGGACTAGCTGCTTCTAAGATGCTCCTGACTGTCACGCATTCTCTAGGCCCCAGGCAGTCATCGCAATCATGACGCAGTCCAGCGCTCCGGCTGCATTCACATTAGTCCCAAAAACCACTTTGCCTAGGCCCTGAAAGTCGATTCAGTCCAAACATTATTTCGTCTGGCCCAAAAAAGCTGCAGGAGGAGTCATGCGGAACCCATCTCACTTTCTATGTGATCAGTGCCAAAAAGAAACTCGCTTCGTTCACGTTCAACGTGCTTCGAATATCGCTGGCGTAAATCGGTCAACCGTTTATTACTGGCTGGAGAAGAAGTGGATCCATTGGCGAAGACTTCCAAGCGGACGAAGGATCATCTGCCTTGAGTCGCTGAGCCGTCCCGGCGAGAATCGGTCTTTTGTCCGGTGTGACCGGCCAGTTAGGACGAGACGTGCGGCTGCCTGAGTTTGGAACGTGAATCCCAGGATCGCGCAGTGTAGTCCTGCAACTATTACGAAAGATTGTTTCCAAAACTGTCGAGAAGTGTTGGGTTTCGTGGATTGAACTTATAGAGTTTCGGCCTTACCGTTGAGCAGCTTGCGAACGGTCTGCTGACGCTTCCATTCGCAAGATGGGAGGAGATGTCAATGCTACTCACCGCTCGCGATCGTTGGAAACTTTTTCCAATCCTTTTCATCTTGGTCACGGTCGTCTACTCTTCCACGGCTAGTACTGCATTAAATGCACAGAATAGTGATCAGGAGCGGCTGGAGAGTAAACGTAGAGCATTCGCTTCCGGTCGCGACCTGTTGCTTCAGAAAGGCGTTCCCTTCGACCCGGATGAGCTATTGCGCTACGGATGGGAGAAGCGACTAAAGAGTGTTTTGGATACGATACCGGAAATGAAAGAATCCCGGTTCGAGAGCAAGCCGCTCCAAGGTGTCTATATGGCCGATACCTTGTACCTTCCCGAAAAGGCGGAACTCGCCGAACGAGTGTGATCATCGCAAACAATCTTGTGTTCGAGGGTACTCACCCGATCATTAGAGGAAATCACGACCTACACATCTTTTCATTAACACCACGTACGGTCTTAGGAACAACTCTGGCAAAAATAGTAAATCAGAATTCACGATATCTAGACGTTGCGTTAAGAAACTCGAAACTGAGGGTTCCCTCGCTCGCTCTAATCCGTCAATTTGTCAAATCCGAGCCTCGAATAATCACTTTTGATGTTAGCGCCGATCAGGATAAACATCGTGATAAGTCACCGCAGGCGCAAGATGCGCATATGCAGGCCGTCGCTTTAAGCATTCCGGTAATGTTTCAGCACGGAGGCAATGCGAATGGCGCTAACGGAAATCCGCCGGGTACGCCGGGGACTGGTGGGTCTCCGGGAACACCCGGCACGAGTTCAACCGCCTCCAATAACGGTGTTTGTCCTACCCCCAATGGAGTAAATGGACTGGACGGAACGGAGGGCGGTATAGGCGGACCGGGGGGAACCGCCGGAAAGGGCGGCAACGGTGGCCCTGCAGGCAACATAACAGACACAATTCCAGATGGCGACTGCAACGCATATCAATATTTCGCTGATGGAGGGCCGGGGAACATCGGAGGGGACGGAGGTACAGGAGGCAAGGGTGGTGACGGTGGTAGCGGTGGTGATGGTGGCAATGGTGTGACTTGCGGTTGCTCTGTCGGAAATGGAGGCAACGGTGGTAGCGGCAAGCCGGGACAAACCGGTGGTCCTGGCGGAACAGGAGGGCCGGGAGGGGATGGGGGCCCAGGAGGAGTGATCAACGTTAGTGTGCCTTACGGCGACAACAACCCAACCGGAGAAGCAAACGGTGGAAGTGCTGGAGCTGGCGGTGGTGGCGGCGCTGGAGGCGGTGGTGGAGCGGGAGGGAGTGCAGGACACGGAGGATCACCCGGTCCAAGCGCTTGCGGCAATAACGGTCTGAATGGGATTCCTGGATCACCCGCGGGAGCCGGAGCCACCGGAGCGTCGGGCGGATCGGGAAATCCCGGCAACATGGGAATGCCAGGTCAGTTCAACATCACTCAGCGAGACCCTGGCTGCTCGGGAAGTTACTGCAATCCGGATATTTGCTCATACGGTGGGAATGGATGCAACGCTGGCCAGGGATGGGTATACGATTCCGACAG
>DATEMI010000082.1:0-6189 GCA_035275665.1 Terriglobales bacterium
GCTGGGAGGCCTTGTGGCTTCTGCTTACGATCAGAGCGGTGTGCATATAAATCCAATTTTGGGAATTAACGTAGGGGCCTCAGCACCTGTTATCGTTAAATCCTTTATAGCTGCTTTTCCAAAACGGCTGCAGAATGTCGAACCAGATTAAATCCATGCCAATCAAGTAAGACCCACAACGGGCATTCAGCGCCATTTGACGCCTATGTTCTCCGCTTGTTATATTCGAATGGTTCTGCGAGTCAGTTTAGTTCTTCTAGAGCGGTAGAGCTTTAGTTCGAATCGGCTGTTCGGTGAAAGCTGCCGGCAGCTCCCTCGCTGACGATGCTCGCGCTGCCTTCTCCCAAGAGGGATATGCGGGCCGGGAATGACGAAACGGATCGCCTGCCTTCATCCTTGGCGACACCGTCGGCATTCAACCCTAGGACGATCAATTCCTCGCTTTTAATGCGAGAGTATGACCCCGCCCGGCGGTGGTCAGCCTAAAACCAAGTTTGTGCGCAGTCGTGCTCGGCTGCGCGGAAGTGTGAATTGCAGGCCGTCTTCAAGAAGACGGCTGCCTCGGAAATGCCTGAGGGAGTGGAATTTGCCGACATTTAATCAGCTTGTGCGCAAAGGCCGGACGGCGCCGCGGTACAAAACGGCTAGCCCGGCGCTGCAGGAATCGCCTCAGAAGCGAGGCGTTTGCACCCGCGTCTATACCCAGACGCCCAAGAAGCCGAATTCGGCGCTGCGCAAAGTAGCTCGCGTGCGCCTGACCAACGGGATCGAAGTCACCACTTACATCCCTGGTATCGGCCACAACCTGCAGGAGCACTCGATCGTGCTGATCCGCGGAGGCCGTGTGAAGGATCTCCCCGGCGTGCGCTATCACGTAGTGCGCGGGACGCTCGACACCGTCGGCGTCGCCAACCGAAAGCAGAGCCGCTCCAAATACGGAGCGAAGAGGCCGAAGGCCTAAGTTTTTGAAGGTGAAGACATATGCCGCGTAAAGGACATATAGCAAAGCGTGAAGTCGCCGCAGATCCGATCTACAACTCGACTCTGGTGACCAAGTTTGTGAACTCCATGATGTACCAGGGCAAGAAGAGCACAGCCCAGTCGATCTTCTACGAGTCAATGAAGAACCTGGAGCAGAAGGGCGGAGATGAGGCCCTGAAGCTCTTTAAGAAAGCGGTGGAGAATTGCAAGCCGCTGCTCGAAGTGAAGACTCGCCGCGTTGGTGGCGCGAACTATCAAGTTCCGGTCGAGGTGAATCCCGATCGCCGCACGTCACTTGCGATCCGCTGGCTGGTGAGCTACGGACGCGCCCGCGGAGAGAAGGGCATGGTCGACAAGCTCACGAATGAGCTGCTCGATGCCGCCAATGGTCGCGGTGCGGCGATGAAGAAGAAGGAAGATGTCCACCGCATGGCCGAAGCCAACAAAGCGTTCGCGCACTACAGGTGGTAGTTAGTTTTTAGTTTTTTTGTCATCCCGAACGTAGTGAGGGATCCGTACTGTAACGAAAATGCATGGGTCCAGTAGAGATTCCTCGCTGTGCTCGGAATGACAAACAGGAAGAAGAACCGAAGAATCAAGAAAGTTTAGGAATATAGTGCCAAGACAGGTCCCATTAGAGCGTTGCAGGAACATCGGCATCATGGCCCACATCGATGCCGGCAAGACCACTACGACTGAACGCATCCTTTTTTATACGGGCATCACCCATCGCATCGGCGAAGTGCACGAAGGCACCGCCACCATGGACTGGATGGAGCAGGAGCAGGAGCGCGGCATCACCATTACGTCTGCCGCCACCACATGCTTCTGGCGCGACATCCGCATCAACATCATCGACACTCCGGGCCACGTGGATTTCACCGCCGAAGTGGAGCGCTCGCTGCGCGTACTTGACGGCGCATGCGCTGTCTTTGACGCCGTGCATGGCGTCGAGCCGCAGTCGGAGACTGTATGGCGCCAGGCCGATAAATACGGCGTTCCGCGGATTTGCTTCATTAACAAGATGGACAAGATGGGCGCCGATTTTGAACACGCCGTCGACACCATCCGCAAACGTCTTAACGCCCGCCCTGTAGCCATTCAGATTCCCATCGGACAAGAAGCTGCTTTTAAAGGCGTAATCGATCTCGTCAACATGAAGGCGATCTACTGGCGCGATGAAACCATGGGCGCCAAGTACGAAGTTGAAGAAGTTCCTGCCGAACTGAAGAAGAAAGCCGAAGCCTTCCACGCGCAGCTGGTTGAGAGCGTCGCTGAAAACGATGACGAGATGCTGCACAAGTTCCTCGAAGGCGAAACCATCACCGCCGACGAACTGCGCAAATCACTGCGCAAAAGCGTGATCGGCTTGAAGCTGTTCCCGGTTCTCTGTGGAACAGCATTCAAGAACAAAGGCGTGCAGACCCTGCTCGACGCAGTGGTCGATTACCTGCCGTCGCCACTCGATATTCCTCCGACCGAGGGTACCGATCCCGATCATCCGGAAAAGGTTCTCACGCGCAAAGCCGATGACAGCGAGCCGTTCTCGGCTCTGGCCTTCAAGATCATGGCTGATCCATTTGTCGGGCAGCTCACGTTCATCCGTGTTTATTCAGGACATCTGAAGACCGGCGACAGCGTCTTCAATACGACAAAAGGCAGAACCGAGCGTATTGGACGATTGCTCAAAATGCACGCCAACAAACGTGAAGAGATCACCGAGATTTATGCCGGCGACATCTGCGCTTGCGTCGGACTTAAGAACGTCACAACCGGTGACACCATTTGCTCCGAGAAGGCTCCGATTCGGCTCGAATCAATCGAATTCGCGCAGCCTGTGATCTCGGTTGCGGTTGAGCCGAAGACCAAAGGCGACCAGGAAAAGATGGGCATGGCCCTCAACCGCCTGGCGCAGGAAGATCCTACGTTCAAGGTTCATACCGATCCCGATTCGGGACAGACGATCATCAGCGGTATGGGTGAGCTTCACCTCGAAATCATCGTCGATCGCATGATGCGCGAGTACAAAGTCGAAGCCAATGTTGGCAAGCCGCAGGTTGCCTATCGCGAAACCATCCGCAAGGCCGCCGAAGGCGAAGGCAAGTTTATTCGCCAGACTGGCGGCTCCGGTAACTACGGTCACGCGAAGATCAAGCTCGAACCGAATCCGGGCAAGGGATACGAGTTCGTCAACGACATCGTCGGCGGCGTGGTTCCGAAGGAATACATCAAGCCGATCGACCACGGTATTAAGGAAGCTCTGCAAGGTGGTGTGCTCGCCGGCTACGAAGTCGTCGATGTGAAAGCTACGCTCTACGACGGCAGCTATCACGAAGTCGATTCGAACGAAATGGCATTCAAGATCGCCGGTTCCCTGGCTTTCAAAGATGCCGCAAAGCGGGCGCATCCAGTTCTGCTCGAGCCGGTGATGTCGGTCGAAGTTGTTGTCCCGGAAGAGTACATGGGCACCATCATCGGCGACCTGAACTCGCGCCGCGGGCGCATTGAAGGCATGGAGCACCGCGCCGGATCACAGGTGATCAAGGCCAACGTGCCGCTCAGCGACATGTTCGGATACGCCACGCAGATGCGCTCGAACACGCAAGGCCGCGCGACGTACTCGATGCATTTCAACCGCTACGAGGAGGCACCGAGAGCGATCTCCGAAGAGATCATCGCCAAGGTGCAGGGCAAAAGCGCCGCTTCGAAGTAATCGCTTCGTGGTAGTTCGCGAATTTTTGGTGAGTGAAGGGCGCGAGAGAGATTTTGAAAGGATCTTCGGGCCGGAGGGAATCTGGCCTGAGTTCCTGGGACGTTCAAGGCAGTATCTGGGCAGTGAGCTTCGGCTCAGGTCCAAAACGGAACGGCGATTCAGGTTAAAGGATTTCTGGGAATCGCATGTTGGCTTTGAAGCGTTCCGAGCGATCCATCAGTTAGATTGCGACAGATTCGATCAACTCATCGCACGCGAAGAGCTGATCGCAAGAGAAGAGTTTCTCGGAGCGTTCTATATGGACGATTCCGGATCCGATGAGGGCGACGATTTCGTGCTCTCGTAACAAGTTCAGCTTAGAAGCTTAGTAGCTAAGCAGCTTAGGAGCTTATTTCAATGGCGAAAGAGAAATTTGACCGCAGCAAGCCGCACGTGAACGTGGGCACGATTGGGCATATCGATCATGGCAAGACGACTTTGACGGCCGCGATCACGAAGGTGCTCTCAAAGCACAATCCGAAGATTCAGTTCCGCTCGTTTGATTCGATCGACAACGCTCCTGAGGAGCGCGAGCGCGGAATCACGATCGCGACGGCGCACGTCGAGTACGAGACGCCGAACCGGCACTACGCGCACGTCGATTGCCCCGGCCACGCCGACTACATCAAGAACATGATCACAGGCGCAGCGCAGATGGACGGCGCGATCTTAGTCGTCGCTGCGACGGACGGTCCGATGCCGCAGACCAAAGAGCACGTGCTGCTCGCTCGTCAGGTCGGCGTGCCATACATCGTCGTGTTTCTGAACAAGTGCGATGCGGTTGAAGATCCCGAGCTGATCGACCTGGTCGAAGTCGAAGTCCGCGAGCTGCTGAGCAAATACCAGTTTCCTGGAGACGCAGTGCCGGTCATCCGCGGCTCAGCCCTTGGCGCGCTGAACGGCGAAGCCAAGTGGGAGAAGACCATCGACGAGCTGATGGAAGCAGTCGATAAGAACGTCCCACTGCCTGCACGCGATGTGGACAAACCGTTCCTGATGCCGATCGAAGACATCTTCTCGATCTCCGGCCGCGGAACCGTCGTTACCGGACGTATCGAGCGCGGCAAGGTGAAGGTCGGCGAGGAAGTTGAGATCGTAGGCTTCCGCGAGACCCGCAAAACCGTAGTCACCGGAGTCGAGATGTTCAAGAAGCAGCTCGACGAGGGCATGGCAGGCGACAACGCCGGACTGCTGCTGCGCGGCACGGCGAAGGAAGACGTCGAGCGCGGCATGGTGCTGGCAAAGACGGGATCAATCACTCCGCACACCAAATTCAAGGCGGAGATCTACGTGCTGACGAAGGAAGAAGGCGGACGCCACACGCCGTTCTTCAAGGGTTATCGTCCGCAGTTCTATTTCAGAACGACGGACGTAACCGGAGTAGCCGAGCTTCCTGCCGGAACCGAGATGGTGATGCCGGGAGACAACGTAGCTCTGGTGATCGAGCTGATCACGCCGGTAGCTATGGAGAAGGGACTCAGGTTCGCCATCCGCGAAGGCGGTAGAACCGTGGGAGCAGGAACGATTTCGGAGATACTAGCGTAATTTCGTGATTTCCCGATTTCGTGATTTCGCGATTGCAAATCACGAAATCACGAAATTTTGTAGCAGTGAGCAGCGACGCTCTGATCGCAACAGTTCTTTGAGAGAAGGAAAAAGATGGTAGGACAACGAATACGCATCCGGTTGAAGGCTTATGACTACCGTGTTCTTGACCAGTCAACTGGAGAGATCGTGGAAACCGCGCGCCGCACCGGAGCGCAGGTAGCAGGACCGATCCCGCTGCCGACGATCAAGAACAAGTACTGCGTGCTGCGATCGCCGCACGTTGACAAGAAATCGCGCGAGGCCTTCGAGATTCGTACGCACAAGCGGCTGCTCGACATTCTCGATCCCACGCAGCAGACGGTCGATGCATTGATGAAGCTCGATCTGCCCGCGGGTGTGGACGTCGAGATCAAAGCCTTCGGCAAGTAGTCGGTCGGGATCACATAGGAGAGTCAGTACCGTCCGCGGTAGCGGATGGGTGAGTGACTCACGCGAGACAAAGTACCTACAGTCCCATTACGGGATGATGAGGAGCTGGTAGACAAATGGTTTCAGGAATTCTAGGAAAGAAAGTCGGCATGACGCAGCTCTTCGATGATAGAGGCGAGATTCGTCCTATCACCGTGCTGCAGGCCGGGCCGTGCGTCATCACGCAACGCAAGAACTCGGCGCGTGACGGCTACGACGCCGTGCAGATCGGACTCATCGAGTTCGTCAAAGGCAAGCGCGTCACCAAGGGGATGCAGGGGCACTTCGCGAAGCACAATCTGCCGCCGGTGAAGTTCATGAAGGAAGTCGCAGTCACGACTCCCGCCGAAGCAGGTGAGAAGCAAGCGAAGGGCGAAAATCCCGCAGCCGAGACCAACGGGCAAGTCAAAGTTGGTGACAAAGTTCTGGTCGATATCTTC